>DATFKM010000357.1:0-4095 GCA_035268645.1 Paracoccaceae bacterium
GCCAGCGCCAGATCCTGCGGCCGCAGCACCGCCCCGGCGCGCAGCGCCACGGCCCCGGCGGGGAAATCCTCCCCCGCCGCCCGCGCGTTCGCCCCGCGCTTCAGGCCGGGTCTGAGCCGAAGCTCGCCCTCGGCGATGCCGACGTCCTCCTCCAGCACGACCGTATCCGTCCCCTCCGGCAGCGCCGCGCCGGTCAGCACCCGCACCGCCTCGCCCCGCCCCACGGCGCCGGCGAAATCCGCGCCCGCCGCCGCGCGCCCCTCGCGGAGGCGCAGCCGCTCCGGATCGGCGCCGGTCAGCGAGGCGTGGGCGAAGGCGTAGCCGTCAACCGCCGCGTTGGCCCGCGGCGGGTTCGCCCGACGCGCCGCGACGTCCTCCGCCAGCACCCGGCCCGCCGCGTCGGCCAGCGCCGCGCGCTCCACGCCCACGATCGTCTCGCAGCGCCCCCGAAGCTCGGCCAAAGCCTCCGCCACCGGCGTCCAGCGCACGCCCTGCGGCAGCGCGAAGCAGTCGTTGCGCAGCCGCGGCGGATCGGCCCTCATGCCGCCTCCGCCAGCGCGAGATCGGCCAGCGCCGGGACGTCGGAGAGCGCGACGCGCCGCAGCCCCTCCACCGGATCGTCGCTCGCCACCGCCACCACGTTCGCCGCCCCGCCCGCGACGGCGAGCGGCGGCTCGCCCAGCGCCGCGCGCCAGACCTCCAGCTTCGGATGCGGCTCGCCCTTCCAGCCTTCCACCAAGGCCAGATCGCAGGGCGAGAGGCGCCCCAGCAGCTCGAACAGCCCCGGCGCCGGCCCCTCGTGCATCAGCGCCCAGCGCGCGCCGGAGGCGACCAGCACCTCGCGCGCCCCGGCCTCGCGATGGCGGAAGGAATCGCGCCCCGGCTCGTCCACCTCGAAGCCGTGATGCGCGTGCTTCAGCGTCGCCACGACCAGCCCGCGCGCCGTCAGCTCCCGCACCAGCGCCTCGACCAGCGTGGTCTTGCCGGCGTCCTTGCGGCCCGTGACGCCGAACACCTTCACGGCGCCGCCTCCAAGCGCCGCTCCGCCTCGGCCAGATCCTCCGGCGCGTTGACGTTGAAGAAGGCGCCCTCGTCCTCGAACGCGACCAGCGCGCAGCCCGAAGGCTCCGCGAAGCCGACGACGCGCCGCACGCCGTCCTTCAGCGCCGCCTCGAGCGCGTCCGCGAGGCCGACGTCCCAGAGCGCGAAGGTCGGATGCCGCGCCACGCCCTGCGGCCGGGCGGGCTCCGGCGTCGCCGCCATCGCGACCCGCACGCCCTTGCCCATCGCCGCCGCCAGCCGCGCCTCGAGGTCCCGGGGAAAGAACGGCGTGTCCCAGGCCACCGTCAGCACCCGCGCCGCCCCGCGGCCGGCGGCCCAGCGCATCCCCGCCAGCACCCCGGCCAGCGGCCCGGGCCGGTCCTCCACCCCGTCGATCACGGGATCGGCGAGCACCTCCAGCCCCCAGCCCGCGAACCGCGCCGCCGGCCCGTTGGCGTTCAGGGCGACCGGCCCCTCCAGCCGCTCCAGCACATGCGCCAGCAAGGGCCGCCCGCCGAGCGTCAGCAGCCCCTTGTCGCCGCCGCCCATCCGCCGCGCCGCGCCGCCGGCGAGGATCACCGCCGGCGCGCTCACGCCTCCGCCCCCTTGCGCCGGTGCCGCGGATCCTCCCCCCGGTCCTGCACCGCGACGTCCCGCACCAGCCGCGCCTCGCCCGAAAGGCAGAGGAACCGCGAGCCCTTCAGCCGCCCGATCAGCGTCAGCCCCGTCTGCCGCGCCAGCTCCACCCCCCAGGCCGTGAAGCCGGAGCGCGAGGCGAGCGCCGGAATCCCCATCAGCGCGGTCTTGATCACCATCTCCGAGGTCAGCCGCCCGGTGGTGTAGAGCAGCTTGTCGCCGCCCGAGACCCCCTCAAGCCGCATCCACCCCGCGATCTTGTCGACCGCGTTGTGCCGCCCGACGTCCTCCATGTAGACGAGGCCCTCCCGCCCCCGGCACAGCGCCGTGCCGTGGATCGCGCCCGCCTCGAGATAGAGGCTCGGCGTCGCCTGGATCATCCGCGAGACCGCCATCAGGTCGGAGACGCGCAGCGCCGCCGGCGGCAGGCTCAGCCCCTCGAGGCTCTCCATCACGTCGCCGAACACGGTGCCGACCGCGCAGCCGGAGGTGCGGATCCTGCGCGCCATCTTCGCCTCGAAATCGGTCTCGACCGCGGTCCGCACCACGACCGTCTCGGTCTCCGCGTCATGCTCGACGGCGGTCGGAACCTCCCCCGGCGCCAACATCCCCTGATTCACGAGATAGCCGACGGCGAGTTCCCGCGGCCGGTCGCCCACCGTCATCATCGTGACGATCTCCCGCCGGTTCAGGAACAGCGTCAGCGGCCGTTCCTCCACCACGCGGGTCTCCACCTCGGCGCCGGTGTGATCGCGCCCGGTCACCGGCCGCGTCAGGCCGGGGGCCGCGGGGTCGGGCGCGATGATCCAGGGCGTGTCGGTCATGGGCCCGATGCTCGCGCAAACGGCGGCCGAACGAAAGCGCCGGCGCGGCCTCCGACGCGTCCGGCGTGGCGTCCTTCGGCCGGCGTGCGGGCCTCGGGGGCATCGAGCCCCGCTCGGCCCGCGTCGGCGCCTGGCGCCTCCCGCCCGGCGCCGACGGACGGCGCGTCGACCCAAGGTCCGCCGCGCCGCCCCCTCCGCCGCCATCGCGGCGGCCGGGCGCATCGCGGGTTGCCGTCCGGTCCGCCAGTTCGCTAAGGACGCCTTATGGCCGAAGCCGCCCCCGAATCCCCGCCCTCCGCCGCCGAGGCGCCCGCCCGCGCCCGCCGGGGCGCCCGCCGGGCGTTCCGCGACGGGGCGGCGATCTCGTTCTCCTTCATGCTGGTCGGCGCGCCCTTCGGCCTGCTCTTCGGCGCCGTCGCCACCGAGGCGGGCCTGCCCATCGCCGAGACCATGGCCCTTTCCGTCGTGGTGATGGCCGGCGCCGCCCAGTTCGCGCTGGTGGAGCTGCTGGCCGACGGCGCCCCGGCGCTGATCGCCCTGATGGCCGCCTTCGCGGTCAATCTGCGGATGCTGATGTACAGCGCCTCCATCGCCCCGCATCTCGCCGAGGCGCGGCTCCGAACGCGGCTCTGGATGGCTTATTTCCTCGTCGACCAGGTCTACGCCGCCTCCATCCACCGTTTCACCGAGCGGCCGAACCTCCCGCTCCGCGAAAAGACCGCGTTCTGGCTCGGCGTCGGCGGGCCGATGTTCGTGGTCTGGTACGGCGCGACCTACGCCGGCGCCGTGGTCGGCGCCCGCATCCCGGAGGGATGGTCGCTCGACTTCGCGCCGGCGATCACCTTCATCGCCATCTGCGCGCCGATGCTCCGCACCCTGCCGAGCCTCGTCGCCGCCGGCGTCGCCGTCGCCGCGGCCCTCGCGCTCGCCTGGCTGCCCTGGAGCCTCGGCCTGCCCTTCGCCGCCCTCGCCGGCATGGCCGCCGGGGCGGGCGCCGAGATCGCCCTCGCCCGCCGCGGCCTGCGGCCGAGGCCGGCATGATCGACCTGCCGCCGACGCAGCTCTGGGCGATCATCCTCGTCCTCGCGGCGGGAACCTACCTGATCCGCCTCTCCTTCCTCGCCTTCGCCGGGGCCGCCGCGCGGCTGCCGGAATGGACGCTGCGCCTGCTCCGCTACGTCCCCGTCACGGTGCTGCCGGCGCTCGTCGCCCCGATGGTCGTCTGGCCGAAGGCGACGGAAGGCGAGACCGATCCCGTCCGCCTCGCCGCCGCGCTCGCCGCGCTCGGCGTCGGCGCCCTCACCCGCTCGCTGTTCTGGGCCATCGCCGCCGGCTTCGCGGCGCTCTTCGGCCTGCCCGAACTCGCCGCGCTCGTCGCCGCCTTGCCCCCCGGCCGCTGACGGCGCACCCTCCCGGCGAAAAGGGAGGATCCACATGCGCATCGGCTGCCCCAAGGAGATCAAGGTTCAGGAGCACCGCGTCGGCCTCACCCCCGCCGCGGCGCGCGAGGCCGTCCATCACGGTCACGACGTGCTCGTCGAGCGCGGCGCCGGACAGGGCGCCGGCTTCCCCGACGGCGACTACGAGGCCGCCG
>DATFKM010000358.1:0-2596 GCA_035268645.1 Paracoccaceae bacterium
ACCGACGGCCGCGGCCTCCGGAGGCGCCACCCGGCGCGCGAGAGGCCAGAAGGCGAGCATCGAGACCGACAGCAGGATCCCGCCGGCGAGCCCGAACACGGTCTGCGGCGTGCAGGCCGGGCAGAGCCAGGCCGCGGGGCCGGTGGAGAGGAGGAAGGGGAGGGGGCCATAGAAGAAGAAGTCGAGCCCGCCTACGCCGAAATTGAGCTCGGGGAGATGGCGGGGATAGATCGCGCCCTGCGCCCGCGCCGCCTCGAAGGCGACGTGCCACGAGAGATTGAATCCGTAGGAATGGCCCTGCGGCGTGCCCAGAAGCGCGAACGCGACGGGCGCGACCGACACCGCCGCGAGGAGGAAGAGCCGCACCCGCGGGCCGAGCGCGCGGTCGGCGGCGGGCGGGGAGACGGTCGTCTCGGGCAAGATGGCCTCCTTCACCGGAGCGCGGGGCGCGGGCGAGGCGGAGATCGGCCGACACGCGCCGACGCTCCGTCGGGCGGCGCGTCCGGCTCGGGGGCGATCGGCGCCGCCGACTCGATCACCGCCTCGACCACGTGGAGCGGCCGCGCCCGGACCTTGACGGCGATGCGGCCCACATGCTCGCCGATCGTTCCGACGGCAAGCAGGTTCGGCCCGCCCGGCGTCAGGATCGCCGTAGGCAGCGATGCGTAGCCGGGCACGTCGACGCCGGAGACGAGGGTGCGCAGGACGACGAAGCCGGCGTAGGCCAGCGTGCCGAAGGCGATGGTCGCGCCGAGATGGGTCCGGATGCGCAAGGGCGGCGTCGGCGACCCGGTGATGCCGTCGAGCGCGAAGTTCCAGAGCGACGAGGGACGCCATTTCGATGCGCCGCCGGCGCGCGGCGGGCGGACGTGGCCGATGGTGATCTGCTTGAAGCCGATCCCGGCGAACGGCCCCTTCATGAACCGGATGCGCTCGGGCCTCCGGTTCACCACGGCGACGGCGCTGCGCTCGAGCAGGCGGAAGTCGCCGACGTCGGGCGTGACCGGATAGGTGGAGAGACGGTCGAAGAGCCCGCAGAGCAGCCGCGCGCGCGTGCGCTTGGACCGATCGTCGCTCAGTCGATCGCCGCGAACGGCGTTCACGACCTTCGCCCCGCCCCGCCACGCCGCCATCCGCTCGAGCGGTTCCGGAGGGTCCTGCAGGTCCGCGCCCATCGGCATGACCGCGTCGTCGTGCGCATGGGCGAGCCCCGCCGCGAGCGCCGCGTCCTTTCCGAAATTTCTCGAAAGCTTCACCAGACGGACGCCCGCGCCCGGCCGGACGCGGGAGACGATGCGCTCGGCCGTGCGGTCGATGCTCGCGTCGTCGACGAAGACGATCTCGCTGCGCCCCCCCGGACCGACTTCGGCCCCGGGCCTTTTCCAGCGCGGCGCCAGCGGCGCGAGAAAGAGGTCCACGACCTCGGATTCGTTGAAGGCCGGCACGACGATCGAGAGGAGGGGCGCGCGCGGGGCCGTCGCGGAAGGCAGGGGGACGTCGGTCATGGGTCCCTCGGGGTTCCGGGTCGCTCGGAAGACGAGGCCGCGGTTGATGACGTAGCTCGCGACCGGGATCACGAGGACGCCGACGAGGATGCCGGCGGCGACGGGCCGGACGGCGAGCCGCGTCAGAGCGTCGAACGACGCCAGGCTGACGAGGAAGGCGCCGAGCGCGACGGCGACGAACCGCCGGGCTTCCCGCCCGCGGGGTCCCGGCTGCGGAAGGTCCAGCGGCAGTGGCCGAGAAAGGACACCGGCACGGCGCCGCGAAAGCCGGAGAGATGCGCGAGCGGCGCCGGAAGCCCGGCGGCCGCCACGAGAACCAGCGCGATCGCGTGATGCGTCGCCGTCGCGGCGATGCCCACGACGGCGAAGCGCAGCGACCGCGCCGCCTCGGCGAGGCGCCGTCGAGACGTCGGCGGGCGCTCGATCGGCAGCGGCATCTCCAGAACCTCCACGCGTCGTCGCGGACGGGTTCGCCGGGCGCGGACAAGCGGTGTCGCCGTGACGGGCATCGGTCCTGACTCGGGGCCCGGCGGCAATTCCTTTCCCAAGCGCGCCCTTGGGCGCGGACGTGCCGAACCGCTTCGGGCGTTCGCCTCCACGTCCTGTTCGCGCCGACGTCAGTTCCCCGCCGCCGCCGTCACGGAGCCTTCGGGCGGAGCGAAGGCGACGACATGATCGCCGCGACCCTGCGCATCCGTCAGGCCGCCGACCGAAACGACGACGCATCGCCGGTCGTCCGGCCGGACACAGGACATCGGCGTCGCCAGCGAGCCGACCGGCAGCGGCGCACGCCGGAGCTCCCGCCCCGTCGCGCTCTCGAAGGCGCGTAGACGGTAGTCCTGCGTGCCGGCGAAGAAGATCCGCCCCCCGGCCGTCGCCATCGGTCCGCCCACCGCCGGCATGCGGAGGCCGCTGCGGATGCCCAGCGGCCCCGTCTCCCCCCACCGTGTCGATCGGGATCCGCCGGACGATCTCCCGCGCGACGAGGTCGATGGCGGTGAGCTTGCCGTACGGGGGCTCATGGCAGGCGCGCCGAGCGGCGACATGGAGTTGGAGCGCATCGTGCCGTAGGGCGCTCCCTCCTGCGGGGC
>DATFKM010000359.1:0-3504 GCA_035268645.1 Paracoccaceae bacterium
CCTCGGCGCCCCAGTCGGGGTCGATGGCGGGCGCCGAGGGGCCGGCCTCGCGCCGCACGCCCCTGAGGGCGCGCCGCACCGGCGCCGGCGCCGGGCCCGTGTCCCAGCCGGGCACGCGGACCCGGCCGCGCCCGTCGCAGATCGCCGCGATCGCGTTGGCCAGCACCACCGCCGGGTTGGCCAGCAGCCCGCCCCAGTTGCCCGAATGGTGCCCGCCCTCGCGGAACCGGCAGACGAGGTCGAAGTTCAGCACGCCCCGATTGCCGAGCGTTATGTTCGGGCGGCCGATCTCGGTGCGCGGCCCGTCGGAGGCGAAGAACACGTCGGCGTCGAAGCGCGCGCGCCGGGCCTCCACCACCTCGCGGAACCCGGCGGAGCCGTTCTCCTCGCCCATCTCGATCACGAAGCGGTGGTTGACGCCGAGTCGGCCCCGCTCCGCCACGACCGCCTCCACGGCCATGAGCTGCGCGAGGTGCTGGCCCTTGTTGTCCACGACGCCGCGGCCGTAGAGGCGGCCGTCGCGCTCCTCGACCGTCCAGGGGTCCATGCCGTCGGACCAGCGCCCCTCCTGGCCCCGGATCACGTCGCCGTGGCCGTAGCTCAGGACGGTGAGCGGCGCGCCCTCGTCCCGCTCCGCCAGCAGCACGGGGCCGCCGCCGGTGGGGTTCTCGTGCCGTTCCAGCGTGTAGCCCAGCCGTTCGAACAGCGGGCCCACGCCCTCGGTCAGGTAGCGCTCCAGCGCTTCGCGCCGCTCGGGGCGCTGGCTTTCGGTGGGGATGGCGACCAGCCGCGCCGTCTCCGCCCGCCAGGTCCCCTCGTCGAAGGCCGCGAGGACGCGCGCGACCGCCGCCTCCCGGCTCATGCGCGCCGTCCCGGCGCCTCCTCCCCGAGGTCCCACCAGAGGCCGGCCATCACCTGCAGCGCCTCGCGGCAGAGCGGCAGGATCACGTGCTCGTCCGGCGCGTGCTGCGAGCAGGCGGTGTAGGAATGCGGGATCCAGATCGCCGGCATGCCGAGCAGGTCGGTGAAGAGCTCGTTGCAGATCGAGCCGCCCATCTGCGGGATCACCGCCGGCGCGACGCCGGTGGAGCGCTCCAGCGAGCGGCGCACCATGAGCGCCCAGGGGTCGTCCGGCTCGGTGCGGCTGGCCGCGTAGCCGCCGCGGTTGGCCGCCGGCGCGTCCTCGATGGCGACCTGGGAGAACCCGTGCGCGTCGAGGTGCCGGCGCAGCCCGGGCAGGATGTCGGCCGGGTCGGTTCCCGCGATGAAGCGCAGCTGGCAGTTGGCGCGGGCCTTGGGCTGGACGGCGTTGATCGGGCTCTCCGGCGTGCCCGCCAGCATGGCCAGCACCGCGAAGCTGTTCCAGGCATAGATGTTCTCGGCCGGCGAGAAACCGGGCTCGCCCCAGTCGGGATCCGGGCGCGGCCCGTCGGGGCCGGGTTCGATCGTCACGTCCTTCAGCAGCTCGCGCACCATGTCGGAGGGCGGCTCGGGCCGCCAGGCCTCCACCTCGATGCGTCCCGACGGGCCGACGATGCTGGCGATGGCATGGCTCAGGATCGCCACCGGATCGGCCAGCGCGCCGCCCCAGTTGCCCGAGTGATGCGCCCCCTCGCGCAGGTCGCAGGACAGGTCGAAGTTCAGCGCCCCGCGCGCGCCGAGCGAGACGGTCGGTCGGTCGACCCGCACCCGCGGCCCGTCCGAGGCGATGAACGCGTCCGCGCGGAAGGCGTCGATGTCGCTCTCGATCACCTCGCGCATGCCCTTGGAGCCGTTCTCCTCGCCGGTCTCGATGATCCACTTGACGTTGAAGCCGAGCCGGCCGCCGCGCGCGTCCATCACCGCGCCGAGGGCCTTCATGTTGATCCAGTGCTGGGACTTGTTGTCGGCCGTGCCGCGGCCGTAGAGCCGGTCGCCCTCCCGCGCCGTGCGCCACGGCCCGGCGCCGCGGGTCCAGCGCTCGTCCATGCCGCGCACCGTGTCGCCGTGGCCGTAGCCGAGGATCGTGGGCAGCGCCGGATCCTCGATCCGGGTCGCCAGCAGCACCGGTCCGCAGTCGGGGATCGGGTTGTCGAAGATGCGGGTCTCGAATCCCATCGCCTCGAAGGCCGGAACCATCTCGTCCTCGAGGTAGCGCCGGCAATGCGGCAGCCCCTCGGTCGTCTGGCTCTCGGTCGGGACGGCGACCAGCCGGGCGAGGTCGTCTTCGAAACCGCCCGCGTCGAAATACTCCGCCATCGCCTGCTGCGCCGTCTCGCGGTTCATGTCGCTGTCCCTCGCCCGTCCCATGCGATGCGGAGTGAAGCAGAGGCCCCGGCCGAAGGCCAGACGCGCGCGGGACTGGCGCCCGTCGCCCGGCGCGGCCACTCTGCGCCGCGAGGAGGATCCCCCATGACCACGCCCGCCGTCGATCCCGCGCGCATCCAGGCCGACCTCGAGGCGCTCGTCGCCCTCGAAAGCCCGACCTCCGACCCCGTCCGCGTCACCGCCGCCATCGCCGCGGTGGAGGAGCGGCTGCGCGAGGCCGGGGCCGAGACGCGCCGCGTCGCCGGGCGCGACGGCTTCGGCGACCACCTCGTCGGCACGCTCGCCGGCGAGGTCGCGGGGCCGCCGGTGCTGATCATGTGCCATCTCGATACGGTCCACCCGGTCGGGGCCTTCGGGCCGAGCGCTGTGCGCCTCGAGGGCGACCGGCTGATCGGTCCGGGCTCGCTCGACATGAAGGGCGGCGTGGCGCTGGCGCTGGAGCTGGCCCGCCGCCTCCGCGCGCCGACCGGACGCCGTCCGATCCGCCTTCTGTTCACCTCGGACGAGGAGGTCGGCTCGCCCACCTCCCGCGCGCTGATCGAGGCCGAGGGCGCCGAAGCCTCGCACGTCCTCGTCACCGAGCCGGCGCGCGCCAACGGCGGCTGCGTCACCGGGCGGCGCGGCGTCGGCCGCTACGTGGTGAAGGCGCATGGCCGCCCCTCCCATTCGGGGCTCGACCACGCCGCCGGGCGCAGCGCGATCCGCGCGCTGGCGGCGAAGGTCCTCGAGATCGAGGCGATGACCGACTACGCCCGCGAGGTCGCGCTGAACGTCGGGACGATCATCGGCGGCACCGGGGCCAACACCGTGCCGGAGCGCGCTCAGGCGCTCGTCGACCTGCGGATCGACGATCCGGCGGACGCGGAGGAATTCGACGCCCGCCTCCATGCCCTCGCCGGCGAGGACGAGGGCGTGACCGTCACCGTCGAGGGCGGCATCAACCGCCCACCCTACCGAAAGTCCGACGCCATCGCGGCGCTGCACGGCCGCGCCGAGGCCATCGCCCGCGACCTCGGCTTCGACCTGCCGGACGTGCATACCGGCGGCGGCGGCGATTCCAGCTTCGTGGCGGCGTCGACCGCGGTGCTCGACGGCCTCGGCGTATGCGGCGGCGGCGCCCATACGCTGGAGGAGTGGGTGGACTTGGCCAGCCTGGCGCCGCGTGCGGAGCTTCTGATGCGCCTCGCCGACCGTCTC
>DATFKM010000360.1:0-4082 GCA_035268645.1 Paracoccaceae bacterium
GTGCGCCGCAAGGCGCGCACCCTCGGCGTCTGGGCCAACGACGAGGCGGTGACCATCGACGAGGCGCCGAGCTTCTACGCCGTCGCCTCCACCGGCCCCCTCTCGGAGATCCTCTCGAGCACGGCGGACCTTCGACACCGCATAGGCATCGACACCCAGGTGCGCGGCGTCGATCTCGGCCCCGAAGGCGCGGCGCGGGAGGCGTTCCACGACGCGGTGATCCGCCTGCGGCGGCGGGCCGGCCTCTATCTCGAGGCCTCGGGCGGCGTCGAGGTGACCGAAGGCGCCCTCTTCACCGCCCGGTTCGCGCTGCCCGCCAATCTCGTCGAGGGCGAGTACCGCGCCCGCGTCTTCCTTCTGCACGACAGGGAGGTCGCGGACCTTTACGTCGATTCCATCGCCGTCTCGAAGGAGGGCCTCGAGCGCTGGCTCTACAGCCTCTCGCGAGAAGCGCCGCTGCTCTACGGCCTGCTGTCCATCGTGGTGGCGCTGGCCGCGGGCTGGGCCGCCTCCGAGACGTTCCGGCTGATGCGGCGCTGAACCCCGGCCGCCCGGCTCCGGGGAGTCCGGTCACGAGGCGGGCGCCGCTTCCTCCCCCGGCACGGCGTCCCAGCCCGCGCCGAGCCGCGCCGCGAGGGCCGGGACGAAGGGCGCGAAGCGCCGCCAGCGTCGGGTCAGCCCCTCGGGCGCCCCGGCGGCGCGCATCGCCTCGACCGACCAGGCCGCGCGGTCGCGCAGGATCGCGCGATAGAACGCCATCGCGCCCGGCCGCAGATAGAAGCTCCAGTGACAGACGGCGGGGCTGCGCGGCGCGAGATCGACGCCGCGCCCCGCCAGCCAGCCGCGCAGGGCGTCCGAGTCGAGTTCGAGATCCATCCACCGCGCCCGCGGCGCCCCCGCGAGGCCGGCACGCCCGAGGGCCACCGCGCCCCGCCTCGCCCGGCGCGGGGCGGCCGCCTCGAACATCAGGTCGAACGGATCGTTGTGGCGCGCGGCGACGTGGTGGACCGCGACCGCCGGCGCGGCGTCGAGGCGGAACGCGGCCTCCTCCGCGTCCTCCGCCGCGCCGAGCAGGACCAGCCTCGAGGCCCCGGCCGCCGCGGCGATCAGCGCGACGCGCGCGCCGAGGGAGTGGGCGAGCAGGTCCACCTCCAGATCCGGGCGCCGCGCGCGCAGCGCCGCGATCAGGGCGCCGAGGCGCTCGCCCGCCTCGCGGGCGCGGGCGTAGGCGACCGCGAAGCCGTTGCTTCCGCGCCGCGCCAGGTTCGGCAGGTGGTCGGCCCGCGCATCCCACCCGAAGCCGAGGCAGAGGCCGTCGGCCACCCCGTCGGAGGCGAAGCCGAGGGCCCGGGGCCAGTCCGCGCAGCGAAGGGCCCCCGCCGGGGCCGGCGCGCCATAGAGCTGGACGTGCGGATCGCAGCGCGGGTCGCCGGAGCGGAACTTGAATCCATGCACCAGGATCGCGACCGGCGCGCCTTCCGGCACGCGGTCCGCCGCCCTGGCCAGCGCCGCCGCCTCCGCGGGGACGACGCCCGATCCGACCTGCAGAATCGCCATGATCCCGATCCGCTCGGCCTCTATCCGGGCGGTCTCGTCGCCGCCTTGACGCCGCCCCGTAGCGCGATCATGCGACGTTCAGGTTTGCATTTCGTGACCGATCGGAGACGCTTGCTCGCAAAGCCACGCTTGACGGCCGGCCGCGCCGGCCTTACCCGCAGAGACGTGGCGAGTTGACCGACCGGCTTGCGGGCCACGTTAAAGAAACCGCTAAAGAGGTCCCGGGGCTGCGCGCCCCGCGTCCCGAGCCCGGTCGCATCAGGAGGCCGCTCCGGACGCGCCATGACCAAGCCCGACCTGCCCAGCCGCGCTCTCGCCCCCCGCACGAAGATGGTCCATGCCGGGACCGTCCGCTCCGGCTTCGGGGAGATGTCCGAGGCCCTCTACCTCACGCAGGGTTTCGCCTACGAGAGCGCGGAGAGCGCGGCGGCCCGCTTCGAGGGCTCCGAGGACGGCTTCGTCTACGCCCGCTACGGCAATCCCACCGTGCGCATGTTCGAGGAGCGGATGGCCGCGCTCGAGGGGGCCGAGGACGCCTTCGCGACCGCCTCCGGCATGGCCGCGGTGCACGCCGCGCTGCTCTCGCAGCTGCGCGCGGGGGACCACGTCGTCTCGGCGCGGGCGCTGTTCGGCTCCTGCCTCTGGATCGTGGAGACGCTGCTGCCGCGCTTCGGGGTCGAGGTCACGCTGGTCGACGGGCCGGACCTTTCCGCGTGGAAGGCCGCGATGCGGCCCGAGACGAAGCTTCTGTTCCTCGAGAGTCCGTCGAACCCGACGCTGGAGCTGATCGACGTCGAGGCGGTCGCGGCGGTCGCCCGCGAGGGCGGGGCGAAGCTGGTCGTGGACAACGTGTTCGCCACGCCGGTCTTTCAGCGGCCGCTGGAATTGGGAGCGGAGGTGGTGTTCTACTCCGCGACCAAGCACGTCGACGGGCAGGGCCGGGTGCTGGGCGGCGTGGTGCTCGCCTCCGAGGAGATCGTGCGCGGGCATGTGGAACCTTTCCTGAAGCACACCGGTGGCGCCATGAGTCCGTTCAACGCCTGGGTGCTGCTGAAGGGGCTGGAGACGCTGGACCTGCGCGCCCGGGCTCAGGCGGCGACGGCCGCGCGGCTGGCGGACGCGCTGGCGGCGCATCCGAAGATCGCCTCGCTGCGCTATCCGGGCCGGGCGGACCACCCGCAGCACGCGCTCGCCGCGAAGCAGATGGAGACCGGCGGCACGCTGGTCGCCTTCGAGGTGGCGGGCGGACGCGCGGCGGCGTTCCGGGTGCTGAACGCGCTTCAGGTCGTGCTGATCTCGAACAACCTCGGCGACGCCAAGTCGATCGCGACGCACCCCGCGACGACGACGCATCAGCGCCTGACGCCGGCGCAGCGCGAGGCGCTCGGCATCGGGGAGGGGCTGATCCGGCTCTCCTGCGGGCTGGAGGCGTCGGAGGATCTGGAGGCGGACCTGCTGGCGGCGCTCGACGCCGCCTGACGGAACGCTCCGGAAACGATGCGTCTCCCGATCGGGGAATGATCCGACCTCGAGGGTCGGGGCGTATCCCTCTTGAGCCGCGGCGAAAATCGCCGCCGACGAGGGCGCCGCGCGGCCGCGCCGAACAGCATACGGCCTGACCGGCGGCCTCCCGCATGGGCCGCCCGCGCGTCACCGACCTGCACGACCGGGAACAGTCCATGAACACCTCCGTCCGCATTTCGGCCTACGAGGAAGTCCGCCCGACCGCGCCCGCCGAGGAGGAGGCGGCAGCCGCGCTCGACGTGCTGCGCCGCCTCGCCGCCGCCGACCCCGCGAGGGCCGCGGCGCTCGGCCTCGGCGCCCTGCCGACGCTGCGCGGCGGCGCGGCGCTGGCGCGCGAATACGACGCGGACTTCGCGCCCGACGCCGACTACAAGGCCGGGATGCCGGACCTGCAGAACGGTCCGGCCAGCCTGATCAAGGGCGCCAAGGCGTCGATCCAGCAGGTCGGCATCTCCAACTTCCGCCTGCCGCTGGCCTGGCGCACGGCGGCGGGCGAGACGCTGACGCTCGAGACCTCGGTCACCGGCTCGGTCTCGCTGGAGGCGTCGAAGAAGGGCATCAACATGAGCCGCATCATGCGGTCCTTCTATCGCCACGCCTCGACGCCGATCGACTTCGACGCGATGGGCGACATCCTCGAGAGCTATCTCGCGGATCTCGAGAGCGGCGACGCGCGGCTCTCGCTCCGCACGCGCCGGCCGATGATCAAGCCGGCGCTGCGCTCCGGTCTCGACGGCTGGCAATACTACGACGTCGCGTTCGAGATGATCCGCTCGGGCGGAGAGAGCCTGCGCGTGATGCACCTCGACTACGTCTACTCGTCGACCTGCCCCTGCTCGCTGGAGCTGTCCGAGCACGCGCGGGCGGTGCGCGGGCGCATCGCGACGCCGCATTCGCAGCGCTCGGTGGCGCGCGTCTCGGTCGCGCTGGCGCCGGGCGAGGCGGTCTCGGCCGAGGCGCTGGTGGAGCATTGCCGCCGGGCGATCCCGACCGAGACGCAG
>DATFKM010000361.1:0-9074 GCA_035268645.1 Paracoccaceae bacterium
GTGCGGCTGCTGCCGACGCCGGCCTTCCTCTACGGCCTCGAGGTGGGCGACGAGCTCGAGGTCGAGATCGAGCCCGGCAAGACGCTGCAGGTGGCGCTCTCGGCGGTGTCGGAGCCGTCCGAGGACGGCACGGTCAAGGTGTTCTTCGAGCTCAACGGCCAGCCGCGCATCGTGACGGTCAAGGACCGCAAGGTGGCGCCGAGCAAGGCGGCGCGGCCGAAGGCCGAGGACGGCAATCCGCTGCACGTCGCCGCGCCGATGCCGGGGGTCGTGGCCTCCGTCGCCGTCGAGGCCGGGCGCAAGGTGAAGGCCGGCGACATGCTGCTGACCGTCGAGGCGATGAAGATGGAGACCGCGATCCACGCCGAGCGGGCGGGCACGGTGAAGGCGGTGCACGCGCCCGCCGGTTCGCAGATCGACGCCAAGGACCTGCTGGTCGAGTTCGAGGCGTGAGCGATCCGATGGCGCTTCTCGCCGGCCCGTTCGAGGACGGGCTTCTGGCGCGGCCGGAGGGGCCCGTCGCGGTGCTGCGGGCGCGGCCGTCGCAGGCGTTGGCGGGCTGGGATCTCGTGTGCGAGCAGGGCTTCCGGCCCGATCACGACCGGCTTCTCGCCGAGGGACGGCGCGTCGAGGCGCGGCTGACGCCGGAGGCCGGGCCGTTCGCGGCGGCGGCCGCCCTCGCCACCCGCTCGCGCGACGAGACGCGGGCGAACCTGGCGCGGGCCTGGGACCTTGCGGCGGAGGGCGCGCCGGTGATCCTCGCCGGGGCCAAGACCGACGGGGTGGAGGGGCACCAGCGGGCGCTGCGCCGTGCGGTGGCGCCGCTGGGCCTCGAGGTGGAGGCGCTGCCGCGAGGACACGGCCGGGCGGTCTGGACGCGCCGGCGCGGGCCGGCCCCGGCGGTCTTCGCCGAGTGGATCGAGGCGGCGGCGCCGGCCAAGAGGGTCGAGGCGTTCGGCCGGGGCTTCGTCACGGTCGCGGGCGCCTTTTCCTGGGACGGCGTCGATCCCGGCTCGGCGCTGCTGGCCGAGGCGCTGCCGGCGCTTTCGGGGCGCGTCGCCGATCTCGGCGCCGGCTGGGGGTTCCTCGCGGCGGCGGCGCTCCGCTCGGCCGAGGTGGAGCGGCTCGACCTCGTGGAGGCGGAGCGGACGGTGCTGGACTGCGCCGAGGCGAACCTCGCGGGCGACGCGCGGGCGGCCTTCCATTGGGCGGACGCGGCCGATCCGCCGCTGCCCGAGGGCGCCTTCGACGCCGTGATCGCCAATCCGCCCTTCCACGCGGGGCGCCGGGCGGAGCCGGCGGTGGGCGCGGCCTTCCTCGCCTCGGCGGCGCGGCTGCTGGCGCCGCGCGGCGCGCTCTGGGCGGTCGCGAATCGGCAGCTGCCCTATGAGCGGACGCTGTCCGAGCGCTTCGCCCAAGCCGAGGAGATCGGCGGCGACAAGACCTACAAGCTGCTGTGCGCCCGCCGTCCGCGCACGCCGCGGCGGCGCTGAACCCCCGCCGTCCGCGCACGCCGCGGCGGCGCCGAACCCCTGCCGTCCGCGCACGCCGCGGCGGCGACGACCCGGCGCCCCACGCGCCCGGCGCGACGGCGGCGGGCGACGAGCCGCCGCCCCGGTCGCGGCGCCGGCGGCTTGACTCACCCCCCGGGTCGCGGGGCAGTTAGCCTTCCCATCCCTGCCCGGAGATTCCATGACTCGTCGCCCGAGGTTCCGCGTCGCGGCCTTCGCCGCCCTCTTCGCGCTTTCGGGCTGCGGGGCGCTCGGCCTCGGCGAGGAGCGGCCGGGCGACGTCGAGGCGCTGAGCTTTCCCGGCGTCGAGACGGCGCTGAGCTATGAGGCCGACGTGGTCGGCGAACCCTCCGACCGTGTCGCGGCGATGATGGAGCGTTCGCTCGCCATCTTCCGCCGAGAGGACGACGGGGCGCAGAGCCTCGCCTTCCTTCGCCGTCGGGCGGAGGGCGATGTGGAACTCGCGCGGCGCATCCTTCGCAGCTACGGCTACTACTCCGGCGACGCGGTGGCCGAGGTGGAGCCGGTCGAGCCCGCCGCAGCCGCCGCGGGCCGCCCGGGCGGCGGCGTCGCGGGGCGCGACGCCTCCGCCGAACCTGCGCCCGCGCCGGCTCTCGACGCCGCGACCGGGGAGGAGGCCGAGGCGCCGGCGCGGGCGGTGGCGCGGATCCGTCTGATCCCCGGCCCGGCCTATGTCCTGACCGAACATCGCTTCGCGCTTCCGGAGGATCCGGGCGGACCGCCCCCGATCGTGCCCCCGGCTCGGGACCTGGGGTCGCCGGTGGGCGAGACGGCGCGGGCGGAAGGCATCCTCGCCGCCGAGGCGGAACTGCGTCGGCGGCTGCGGCGCACCGGGCGGCCCTGGGCGGAGACGCCGCGGCGGCGCGCGGTGGCGGACCCCGAGACCGCGACGCTGACGGTGGAGACCGTGGTCGAGCCCGGTCCCTACGCGCGCTGGGGCGGGCCTGACGTCGAGGGTCTCGAGCAGGTCGAGCGCGACCACGTCGCGAGCTACGTGCCCTGGACCGAGGGCGAGCCGGTCGACGTCGACGACCTCGGCGCCTATCAGCGCTCGCTGACGCAGACCGATCTCTTCTCGACCGTCGTGGTCACGCTGCCGGAGGCCCCGCCTCCGGTCGGCCCCGACGGCGTCGTCGTGGCGCCGGTGGGCGTGATCGTCGAGGAGGGCCCGCGCCGGTCGGTGAACGCGGGCCTGCGCCTCGACACCGAGGTCGGACCGCTGGTGCGCGGCGGGTTCCTGCACCGCAACCTCTTCGGCGCCGGCGAGCGGCTGACCGTCGACGCCTATCTCGGCGTCACCGAGCAGCGCCTGAACGCCGGGCTCGCCAAGCCGCAGTTCCTGCGCGACGGCCAGGAGCTGCGCTTCGGGGCCGAGGCCCGGCACGAGGAGACCGACGCCTACGACGAGACCGCCTTCACCCTCGCCGGCGGCATATCGCGGCGACTGACGCCGGAATGGACGGTGGGCGCCGGCGGGCTGCTGGAGATCGCCGAGATCAACGACCGGGGCGACGATCAGACGGTGGAGCTGATCGGCCTGCCGACCTTCGTCACCTACGACGACACCGACGATCCGCTGAACCGCACCGACGGGCTGCGGGGCGAGCTGCGGCTGACCCCGTTCCAGGGGGTGATCGACGGCGACGTGAAGCCGTTCTTCGTGGCGGACGCCAATCTCGCCGCCTACCGCACGGTCTACGAGCCGCAGGGCGTCGTCCTCGCCGCGCGCACGCGCTACGCGACGATCTTCGCCGACGAGCTGGCGGACGTTCCGGCGCCGCGGCGGCTCTATGTCGGCGGCGGCGGCTCGGTCCGCGGCTATCAGACCCAGATGGTCGGACCGCTCGACGCCCGGAACGATCCCGTCGGCGGGCGCTCGGCGTTCGAGCTGGGCGCGGAGGTGCGCACGCGCATCCAGGGCGACATCGGCGGCGTCGCCTTCCTCGACGCCGGCGCCGTCTCCCGCGACGTCGTCATCGATTTCGGCGCGGGTCTCAGGTATGCGGCGGGCGTGGGCTTTCGCTACTACTCCCCGGTCGGACCGATCCGGCTCGACGTCGCCTTCCCGCTGAACCCGCGGGACGTCGACAACACGTTCGAGGCCTATTTCTCCATCGGGCAGGCGTTCTGATGCGGCCGGCGGCGCTCTTCCTCGCGATCGCGCTGGCGCTGGTCCCGGCGGCCGGCGGCGCGCAGATCTCGATCCTCGGGCTGAAGAACTCGCTGGTGCAGTTCGTGCTGCGCCAGATCTCGGTCGAGGGCGAGTTCGAGGTGACGGCCGAGGGGGTGGAGGAACCCGAGGACGGCGTGACCGAGCTCGTCGGGGTCGCGGTGGCGGATTCGCAAGGGGTCTGGCTCAGGGCCGAGGGCGTGGCCCTGAGCTGGAACGCCCGGCGCATCCTGCGCGGCGAGCTGGAGATCGACTCGCTGGTGGCGCGCGGGCTCGAGGTCCTGCGCCGGCCGATCCCGCCCGATGTGACGGTGAAGGAAGACTCGGAACTCGGCGAAGCGAGCTTCGATCCCTTCGCCTGGCCGCGCCTGCCGATCACGACGCGGGTCGAGGAGATGCGCCTCGACGACGCCTTCCTCGCCGAAGGCGTGATCGCCGCTCAGTCGCTGAGCTTCGACGCCAGCGGGCGCTTCCGCGACGAGGGCGAGGCGCAGGCGCTCCGGCTCGACGTGACGCGCACCGACGCGGTCGAGGGCCGGATCCTGCTCGACTACGCGCGTCGCTTCGACGACGAGTCCCTCGCGCTGACGCTGGAGGCGCGCGAGGCGGCCGGCGGCGTGGTGGCCGAGATCGCCGGGCTGCCCGAGGGCGCGGCCTCGGAGGTGACGGTCGAGGCGTCGGGCCCGCTGGCGGACTGGTCGCTGGATTTCGACGCGCGGACCGAGCGGATGATCGCCGCCACGGGCCGGGCGCGGATCGACGCACGGGCGCCGATCTCCGTCGTCGCCTCGGCCGAGGTGCGCCCGGGCGAGGCGCTCGATCCCGGCGTGAAGGCGGCGCTGGGCGAGGTCGCGCGGCTCGATCTCGACGTCGCCGAGGGCGAGGACGGCGTGGTGCGCATCCGGCGCGGCGAGATCGACTCGCCGGGCGTTCAGGCTCGGGCGTCGGGGACCTTCGACCGCGCCGCGGGGGTGATGGACTTCGACCTCGTCGTCGCGGCGCTGGCCCCGCTGGCCGAGGCCGTGCCCGATCTCGACTTCTCCCGCGTCGCCTTCGACGGGCGGCTCGAGGGGCCGCTCGACGGATTCGAGGCGGCCGGGCGGATCGACGTGGAGGGACTGGCGACGGCGCCGGCGGACCTCGCCGACGGCGCCTTCGACGCGACCGTGACGCGGACCGGCGAGGCGATCGCCGTCGCGGCCGAGGGGCGCGCCGAGGGGCTGCGGCTCGACCGGCTGGGGCCGGACCTGCTGGGCGCCCCGGCGCTGACCCTGGACGCGCGCTGGGATCTCGCCGCGGAGGCCGGGACGCTCAGGCGCCTCGCGCTGGAGTCCTCGGCGCTGAGCCTCGAGGCGGAGGGTTCGGTGGATGTCGCCGGCAATTCGGCCTCGCTGGACTACCGGGTGTCGACGCCGGAGCTGACGCCGATCGCGGCGGCCTACGACGTGGAGGCGTCGGGCCGGTTCGAGGCGACCGGCGGGCTCGAGGGCCCGCTCGACGCGCCGCGCATCGCCGGGCGCGCGGCGCTCGAGGGCGTGACGCTGGCCGGCGAGCCCTGGGGCGGCGTGGCGCTGGAGCACGCGGTCGGCCTGCGGCTCTCGCCGGAGGCGACGCCGGCGCCGGGCGCGGCGGACGTCCCGGTCCCGGCGCAGGACGAGACGGCGGCCGGGCGCATCGCGCTGACGGCGGAGGGCTCGCCCTACGGGCCGGCCTCGGTCGAGACGCGCTTTCGTCTCTCCGAGGGGACGCTGCGGGTGGAGGATCTGACGGCCCAGGCGCTCTCGGCCCGGCTGACCGGTGCGCTGACCGCGGATCTGGAGGCGGGGACGGCGGAGGGCTCGGTGACGCTGAGCGCCGAGGACCTCGCCCCGGCGGGGGAGCGGCTGGGCCTCGATCTCGCCGGGTCGGCGGAGGCGCGCCTGACGCTGACGGCGGAGGACGGCCGGCAGGACGCCGCGGTCTCGGCCGAGGTCGAGGACCTCGCGGCGATGGGCGCGGAGGCCGGGCGGCTGACGCTGGAGGCCGACCTGACCGACCTGACCGGGGCGCCTTCGGCGGAGGCCGAGCTCGCCGCGACCGAGCTCGCCTACCCGGAGGCCGAGGCGCGGGTCGCCTCGCTTTCGGGTCGGATCACGGGCGAGGACCTCGTCGCCGCGCCCCGGGTCGACTTCGACCTCGCGGCCTCCGGGATCTCCGCCGCCGAGGCGCGGGTGGCCGAGGCCTCGCTGGCCGGCGACGCGGCGGACCTGCTGGGCGAGCCCTCGGTCCGCTTCCGGCTCCGCGCGGCGGAGATCGCGGCGGGCGAGGCGCGGCTCGCGAGCCTGACGGCCGAGGGCGAGGCCACGGATCTGACCGGCGCTCCCGCGGCGACGCTGGAGGCGACGGCGGAGGACCTCTCGGCCGGCGAGGCGACGATCGACGTGGTGCGCGCCGGCCTCGAGGCGCGGGACCTGACCGGCGCCCCGGAGGCCGACTTCGAGGTGACGGCCGAGCGCATCGAGGCCGGCGGCGCCGCGGTGGCGAGCGTGCGGGTGACCGGCGCCGCGGCCGACCTGACCGGCGCGCCGACCCTCGATTTCGAGGCGCGCGCGGAGACGTTGTCGGCCGGCGCGGCGGAGGTGGCGGTGCTGCGCGCCGAGGGGGCGTTCCGCGACCTGATCGCGGCGCCCGCCGGCAGCCTGACGGCGACGGCCGAGCGCATCGCCGCCGGCACGGTCCGCGCGCGGGAGGCGACGCTCGAGGCGGAGGGCGCCGATCTCCTCGCCGCCCCCTCGGGCGAGGCCCGGCTGGCGGCGCGCGGCGTGCGGATCGGCGACGCGGCGCGGCTGAACGCGGTGCGCCTCGAAGCCGGGGGCCGGGCCGAGGCGCTGACCGTATCGCTGAACGCGCGCGGCACGCTCGACGGCGACGAGCCGCTGCGCCTGACCGGCGAGGCGGCGGGCGCGCTCGCCGGCGAGGACGCGGAGTTCACCGTCTCGACCTTCAGGCTGCGGGCCGGCGAGGCGCGCCTCGGTCTCGACGCGCCGCTGACGCTGCGCCGCGCGGACGGGGTGACGCGGGCCGAGGGGATCGACCTCTCGCTGCCCGGCGGCGGCCTCACGGGCGAGGCGGCGCTGCATCCCGACGGGCTGGTGGCCGATCTGCGCCTCGCCTTCGCCGACCTCGCGCCGCTGGCGGACCTCCTCGACGCGCCGATCGCCCAAGGCGCCCTCGAGGCGACCGCGAGGCTCGACGCCCGGCCGGGATCGGCCGACGGGGCGTTCGACCTCTCCGGCACGGGCCTGCGCGTCGACGGCGCCCCCGAGGCGGTCGGCGACCTCGCGCTCGAGGCCTCGGCGCGCTGGAACGGCCGCCGCCTGCGGGCCGACGGCGCGCTTTCGGGCGACTTCGGCGAGCCGGCGCGCGTCGAGGCGACTCTGCCCCTGCGCCCGGCGGGTCTCCTGCCGGCGCCGCCCGCGGACGCGCCGATCGAGGCCGCGCTGGTCTGGTCGGGCGAGATCGGGGAGATCTGGGCGGCGGTGCCGGCCCCCGACCACCTGCTCTCGGGTCGGCTCGACCTCGACCTCCGGCTCGTCGGGCGGCTCTCGGATCCGCGCCCCGCCGGACGCGTCGAACTGACGGGCGGCGCCTACCAGAACCTCGAGACCGGCACGATCCTGACCGACCTGACCGTTTCCAGCCGCCTGCGCCGCGGAGGCGGGCTGGAGCTCTCGGTCTCGGCCGACGACGGCTCCGGCGCCCCGGTGCGGGCCGAGGTGGCGCTGGAGGGCGCGACGGTCTCGGGCGCCCTGACGACCGAGGAGGCGGTTCTGGTGCGCCGCGACGACGTGGTCGCCGCGATCTCGGCCGACATCTCCGTCGAGGGTCCGGTGACGGAGCCGCTGATCTCCGGCGAGGTGCTGATCGACCGGGCCGAGGTGCGCCTGGTGCAGACCGGCGCGCCCAGCCTGCCCGAACTCGGCGACGTCGAGATCAAGGGCGCCCCGCCGCGGGAGGAGGAGACGGACGCCGACGGCGGCCCGCGGCTCGACCTCGCCGTCCGCGCGCCGCAGGACGTCTTCGTGCGCGGGCGCGGGCTGACCTCGGAGTGGTCGGTGGACCTCGCGGTGACGGGGCGGGCCGCCTCGCCCCGGATCACCGGCGAAGTGCGGCGCCTGCGCGGCTCGCTCAACTTCATCGGGCGCGAATTCGATCTGGCGCGCGGGCGCATCGCGTTCTCCGGCCGCGACCCGATCGACCCCGACATCGACGTCATGCTGCAGCACGAGCGCACCGAGATCACCGGCCGGATCGTGGTGAGCGGCACGGCCTCGGACCCGCGGATCGCCTTCGAGGCGCAGCCCGCCATGCCGGAGGACGAGGTCCTGCCGCAGGTGCTCTTCGGCCGCTCGCGCCAGTCGCTGAGCCCGGGCCAGGCGCTGCAGCTCGGCGCCGGCGTGGCGACGCTCCTCAGCGGGCGGGAAGGCGCGCTCGGCGGCGTGCGCTCGGCCGCCGGACTCGACGTGCTTTCGGTCGATCTCGGCGACGAGGAGGAGGCCGCCTCGGTCCGCGCCGGCCGCAACGTGGCCGAAGACGTCTATGTCGGCGTACGCCAGCCGATCGACGGCGGCCCCGCCTCCGTCCAGGTCGAGGTCGAGGTGCTCGACAACGTCACCGTGGACGGGGAGACGGGGGCGGAAAGCTCGTCGGTCGGCGTGAACTGGAAATACGACTTCTGAGGCCGCTTGCGGATGATCGCGACGCCTCGCGACCATCCTGCACCGGCCGATCCTCGCTCGGCGAAGCTCCCCGTGGACCCCGCCCCGCGCCGACCTCAGCCGAGGCTGCGCCGAAAGGCGTCCAGCGCGGCGGCGGGACCCTCCCTCGCCGCGCTCCCCCGCGCGGCGAGGCCGGCGAGACGGCCGTCCTTCTCGCGGCTGGAGCGCGAGGAGCCGAACTCGAAGTCGAAGGCGGTGCCGATGTTGCGCGCGAACATGCCGCCGATGCCGGTCAGGAACCCGACCAGCGTGTTGACCAGCGCGCTGTTCTCCGTCGTCGCGTTCAGCGACAGCAGGAACATCACCGCCGCGATGGCCACGACCGCCGCGAAGGCGGCGATCAGCATCACGTCGGCCCGGCGGAAGCTTTCGCCGGTGGCCTCCACCAGCGCCACGTCACGGGCGCGGGCGTCGGCCCGGTCCGCGAGATAGGCCTCGGTCTCGGCCAGCGACAGCTCGGCGAGGCGCGCCTTCAGCTCGGCCGCGAGGGAGGGGTCGGCCTCGATCGCCGCCAGCGCCGCGTCGCGCCCGGCCTCGGTCTCCGGATCGGCGCCGACGATCTCCTTGACCGCCGACGTGACCGCCGCGCCGACCCGGCCGGAGGGGTCCCCGACC
>DATFKM010000362.1:0-4242 GCA_035268645.1 Paracoccaceae bacterium
CACCACCCGCCCGTCCTTCACGTCGAGGCAGGGGATCACCCGCACCTTCAGGCTCATCGCCGGTCCTCCGTTCAGGCGGCGAGGAACGCCGCCGCCTCCGCCGGATCCAGCCGCCCGTCATAGAGCGCCCGGCCCGAGATCACCCCGTCGAGCGGCGCGCCGCAGCCCTTCAGCGCCGCGAGATCCGCCATCGAGGAGACCCCGCCCGAGGCGATCACCGGGATCGAGACGGCCCGCGCCAGCGCCGCCGTCGCCTCGACGTTCGGCCCCTGCATGGCGCCGTCCCGCTCGATGTCGGTGAAGATCACCGCCGCGACGCCCGCGTCCTCGAAGCGCCGGGCGAGCTCGGCCGTCTCCAGCTCGGTCGTCTCGGCCCAGCCCTCGACCGCGACACGGCCGCCCCGCGCGTCGATGCCGACCGCGACCCGCCCCGGATGGGCCGCGGCCGCCTCGCGCACGAAACCGGGATCGCGGACCGCCGCCGTGCCGAGGATCACGCGGCTGACGCCCTTGCCGAGCCATCCCTCGACCGCCGCCATCCCCCGGATCCCGCCGCCGAGCTGCACCGGCAGCGACACCGCGCCGAGGATCGCCTCCACCGCGTCGCTGTTCTCGCTCCGGCCCGCGAAGGCGCCGTCGAGATCCACGACATGCAGCCAGGCGCAGCCCGCCTGCTCGAAGGCCAGCGCCTGCGCCGCCGGATCGTCGCCGAACACCGTCGCGGCGTCCATGTCGCCGCGCAGCAGCCGCACGCACTGGCCGCCCTTCAGATCGATCGCGGGATAGAGGATCATCGGTCGCGTCCCTCGGCCTCGGGTCCGCGCCGCTTAACCCGCCCCGCGCCGAAGTCCAAGCCCGACCGAGGGGGCTCGAGCCGCGCGCTCCGCCGTGTCGACCTGGCCAGGCACGCCCCCTGACAGGCGGAGCCCGCCATGCGCCTCCCCCTGGCCGCCGCCCGGAGCCTCGCCGGCGCCGGGCCCGCGGACCCCGCCTCCGGCTCATGGCGCATCGAGGCGAACGACGAAGGCGGCCATCTCGTGCTCGAGCGCCTGCCTTGGGAGGGCGACCCCGTCCTGACCTGCGGCGTGATCCGCAAGGCCGTGGGTCGCTCCGGCCCGAACCCCGCCCCCCCGTCTCGGCCGCGAGATCATCGGAGGCATGCGACCGGACGGCGCGACCTTCTCCGGCGGCACGATCCGGGCGCCCGACGACGACGGGACCTGCCGCTCCGAAATCGAGTTCGAGGGCGACGACCTCTCCGTGGAGGGCTGCGTCCTCGTCTTCTGCCGGGGCCAGGACTGGCGCCGCGTCGAGCGCCCCTCAACGGGGGAGCGCCGCGCTCGGGGAGGCTCCGCCCCCCGCTCGCGCGGCGCGGCCGGCGCGCGGGGCGCGCCGACCCGCCCGGCGGCGTCGGCCTTCGCTCAGCCCCGGCGCCGCGCGCCCCGCAGCGCCGCGAGCGCGCCGAGGCCCAGCGCCAGCGCCGGCAGCGGCACGGCGGCGTCCGGCTCGGCCAATTCGAGCGTCAGGCGGACCGCGTCGAACCGGCTCGCGGAGAACACCCCCTCCGGGTCCGAGCCGCCCGAACAGCTGATCAGCGCGAAGCCGTCGCCGAAGTCGCCGCCGAACGCCCCTCGATCGCCGTCAGCGAGAGCGGATCGAGCGTCGCGGTCGTCGTGCCCGCGTTCTCCGCGGTCGTCGCGGTGGGTAGCGGAGATAAGGCCCGTCCCGAGATCCGAGTAGACGGTGGCGTCGACTGTCCCGTCCCGCAGCGTCGACACGCTGGTCGAGGACAGGGCGAAGGCCGCGGCGTCCTCGGACCCGTCCGGCGTGGCCACGAGAAAGTCCTGGACGGCCAAGGTCGCGCCGACGAGGTCGCCGCTCACGCCGGAGAGATCGAAGATCAGGAAGCCGCGGGTGATGATCGCCCCGTCGAAGCCGGTGAAGAGATCGCCGTCCGCCGTGAAGGACTCGCCGCAACCGGTGATTCCGTCGGCGGCGAGGCGCCCGTGCGAGACGGGCTCGAGCGCCGTGAAGGACGCGGCGGCGGGCACGGCGGCGACGCTCGTCGCCGCGGCCGAAGCGAAGGCCATGCCGCGCGGGACGAAGACCCCTCGGGTTGTCTGGGGTCAAACCCGCCAGAGGCCTTCCTCCGACGTCAGGGCCGCCAGCGCAGGAAGTTCGCGATCAGCCGCAGCCCGACGCGCTGGCTCTTCTCCGGATGGAACTGCGTTCCCACCATCGCGCCCCGCCCCACCACGGCGGTCGCCCGTTCGCCATGCGTGGCGTGCGCCAGCACGTCTTCCGGGCGTTCGGCCTTCAGGTGATAGGAGTGGACGAAATAGGCGTGATCGCCCGTCGCGATCCCCTCCAGCACCGGATGGGCGCGGTCGATCTCCAGCGCGTTCCAGCCCATATGCGGTATCTTCAGCCCCGGCCCGCCGGTCAGCCGCACGACCTCGCCCGGAATCCAGCCGAAGCCCTCGGCGACGCCGTGCTCCAGTCCCCGCGTCGCCATCAGCTGCATCCCGACGCAGATGCCGAGAAACGGCGTGCCCGCCGCGACCCGGTCCTCCAGCGTCTCCCACATCCCCGGCACGGCGCGGAGCCCCGCCCCGCAGTCCGCGAAGGCGCCGACGCCCGGCAGGACGATCCGCTCGGCCCGCCGCACCGCCTCGGGGTCCGCGGTCACGAGGATCTCCGCCCCCGCCTCCGCCGCGACGCGCTGGAACGCCTTGGCCGCCGAGTGCAGGTTGCCCGAGCCGTAGTCGACGATCGCGCAGACGCCGCTCATCGGACCGCGGCCCCGGCCGTCGCAGCCGGGCCCCGCAGACCGGCGTCCTCGGCCGCGGCTCGGCTCCGCCGACCGCCCTTCGCCTCGGCCGTCGCCAAGCTCGCCTGATCCGCCCGTGCGCGCGCCCGGCGGCGCAACCGGCGCACCGCCGCCACGCCGGCCGGCGCGCCCGGCCCGCCCTCGGCCCCGCTCACAGCGCCCCCTTGGTCGAGGGGATCTCCCCCGCCCGCCGCGGATCCGGCTCCACCGCCTCGCGCAGCGCCCGCGCCACCGCCTTGAACGCCGCCTCGGCGACGTGGTGGGCGTTCTCGCCGTCGAGCCGCTCGACATGCAGCGTCATCCGCGCGTTCATGGCGAGGGCGGTGAAGAACTCCCGCACCAACTGCACGTCGAAGCCGCCGATCCTCTCGACCGCGAAATCCACCTTCCAGACGAGGAAAGGCCGCCCCGAAAGGTCCAGCGCCGCGCGCACCAGAGCCTCGTCCATCGGCAGCAGGCAGCTCCCGTAGCGCCGGATGCCGCGCTTGTCGCCCAGCGCCTCGTCCAGCGCGCGGCCCAGCGCGATCCCCGCGTCCTCGACCGTATGGTGGTCGTCGATCCAGCGGTCGCCCTCCGCCTTCACCGTCAGATCGAGCAGCCCGTGACGCGCCAGCTGATCCAGCATGTGATCGAAGAACCCGACCCCGGTGGCGCAGTCGTGCCGCCCGGCGCCGTCGAGATCCAGCTCCACGGTCACGTCGGTCTCGGTCGTCTTCCGCGAGACGGTCGCTCTGCGCATCGGTCCCTCCCGTCGCTCCGGCGCGCCTTATGGCGCCCGGCCGCGCCGAGGGGAAGCCGCCCGTCGCCCGCCGTCCCGCATCCTTCTCCCTCCGTTTCGCCGCGGCTCCATCCCTACGGCCGAATCGCGAACGAAGAGTGAACGCGGCTCAGCCGATCACCACCGCCCGGAAGTCGTTGACGTTGGTCAGCGTCGGCCCGGTCACGACGAGCCCGCCGGTCGCCTCGAACGCCCCCCAGGCGTCGTTCGCCTCCAGCCGCGCCCGCAGCGCCGCGGCCTCGGCCCGCGCGAAGGTCTCCGGCCCGCAATACGCCCCGGCGTTGTCCTCCGATCCGTCGATCCCGTCCGTGTCCGCCGCCAGCGCATGCACGTCGAGCCGCGCGAGATCCGCCCCCATCGCCAGCGCGAAGCCCAGCAGGAACTCCGTGTTGCGTCCGCCGCGTCCGTCGCCCTTCACCGTCACCGTGGTCTCGCCGCCCGAGAGCAGCACGCAGGGCCGCGCCGCCGGCACGCCATGCAGGGCGCAGCTCCGCGCGATGCCGGCCATCGCGACGCCGACCTCCCGCGCCTCCCCCTCGATCGCGTCGCCGAGGATCAGCGGCGTCAGCCCCAGCCCCCGCGCCGCCTCGGCCGCCGCCTCCAGCGCCATCATCGGGGTGGCGACCATCCGAAC
>DATFKM010000363.1:0-5307 GCA_035268645.1 Paracoccaceae bacterium
GGCGTGGCCCGTGCCGGGGATCGTCATCAGGTCGGCGCCCGGGATCGTGCGCTTGAGGAAGATCCCCGGCGCGAGGCAGGGCCAGTCCTCGTCGCCGTCGACGATCAGCGTCGGGACTTCGAGCGCCGCGAGCTCGGTCTCGAGGTCGTAGAGCGACGGGCGCGCCTTCTGCACGCCGAGCTGGGTCAGCGCGGAGCCCTCGGGCGAGTGCTGCGCCAGCCCGGCCTTGAACTCGGCCCAGCCGCGCGGGTCCTTGTCGCGGAACTGCACCCGCGTCGGGCCGAGGGCGTAGGCTTCCGCGAAACCCGCCATGTCGCCTTCGCGAAGGCGCGCCGCGATGGCGTCGGCCTCGGCGCGGAAGCGCTCGCGCCGGTCGGGCTCGGCCCCGTAGCCGACGCCGCAGAGCAGGAGCGAGCGCGCCCGCTCCGGAAACAGCAGCCCGAAATGCAGCGTCGCGAAGCCGCCCATCGAGCAGCCGACGACATGCGCGCGATCGATCCCGAAGCCGTCGAGGACGTCGCGGATGTCCTCCGCCGCCCGGGCCTGCGAGTAGGAGGAGACGTCCGGCGGCACGTCGGAGGGCGGATAGCCGCGCGCGTCGTAGGCGATGCAGCGGTGGCTGCGGGCGAAGGCGCGCAGCTGCGGCTCCCAGCTGCGCTTGTCGCCGGCGAATTCGTGCACGAAGACGATCGGCGCGCCGGCGCCCGTCTCGACGCAGTCCAGCGTCACGCCGTCCGTGGTGGTCACCCGCGCCATGCTCTCTCCCCCTCGCCGGCGCCCGTTCCCGACGGGCGGCGGACAAGCTTTCCCGGCGCGGGCGCGGAGTCCAGCCCCGCCTCGGGCGCGTCGCGCGGCGCCGCATCCCGCCGGTCGTCCCGCGGGGCCGATGCGGTCCCGGCCGCGAGGCCCGCGCGCCACGCGGCACGACGGCCTCCCCCTCGACGCCCGGCCGCGTCGCCGGCTCAGCGCTGCGCCGTCCGCCAGTCGGCGGGCGTCCAGGGCGCGACATTGGCGGCGGGCAGGGGGGCGCGGCCCAGCAGATGGTCCGCCGCCTTCTCGCCCACCATGATCGCGGTGGCGTTGAGGTTGGCGTTCGGGATCGTCGGAAACGTCGAGCTGTCGGCCACCCGCAACCCCTCCACCCCGATCACCCGCACCTCCGGATCGACGACGGCGCGCGGATCGTCGCGCCGGCCCATCCGGCAGGTCCCGCAGGGATGATAGGCGCTCTCGGCATGCGCCCGCACGAAGGCGTCGAGGGCCGCGTCGTCCGTCGCCTCCGGCCCCGGCGCGATCTCCCGCGCCACGAAATCCGCCAGCGCCGGCTGCGCCGCGATCTCCCGCACCAGCCGGATGCCGGCGCGGAACGTCTCCCGGTCGCCCTCGCCCCGCATGTAGGCGAAGCGGATCGTCGGCGGCGCGGCGGGATCGCCCGAGCGCAGCCGCACGCGCCCGCGCGCCGGCGAGCGCGTCGGTCCCACATGCGCCTGGAAGCCGTGTCCCGGCGCCGCCGCGCGCCCGTCGTAGCGCACCGCCAGCGGCAGGAAATGGATCATCAGGTCCGGCCACGCGACCCCGGCGCGCGAGCGCAGAAAGCCCCCCGCCTCGAACTGGTTCGAGCCGCCGGGCCCGCCCCGCGTCGCCAGCCAGCGCGCCCCCGCCAGCGCCCTGCCGAAAAGGCTCCAGTGCCGGCGGAGCGAGACCGGTCTGCGCGCGGCCCACTGCACGTAGACCTCGAGATGGTCCTGCAGCCCCTCGCCCACCCCCGGCCGGTCGGCCACGGTCTCGATGCCGTGCTCGGCCAGATGCGCGGCCGGCCCGATCCCCGACAGCATCAGCAGCTTCGGCGAATTGAAGGCCGAGGCCGCCAGCACCACCTCGCCCCGCGCGGCGACGAAGCCGCGGTCGGTCTCCACCCCCGTCGCCCGGCCGTCCTCGATCCGGACCCGCCGCGCCAGCGCCCGCACCACCCGGCAGCGTCCCGTCGCCCGCGCCGGGCGCAGATAGGCGTCCGCCGCCGACCAGCGCCGCCCGCGCCAGACCGTTCGCTCGAGCGCACCCATCCCCTCCTGACGCTCGCCGTTCAGGTCGGGCGACGGCGCGTAGCCCGCCTGACGCGCCGCCTCGAGGAAGGCGCCGAACAGCGGGTTCTCCAGCCGCCCCCGCGTCACCCGCACCGGCCCCTCCGTCCCGCGCCAGGCCGGATCGGCGGCGGGCACGTCCGAAAGCCCCTCCAGCCGCCGGAAATAGGGCAGCACGTCGGCGAAGCCCCAGCCCTCCGCCCCCGCCTCGCGCCAGGCGTCGTAGTCGCGCGCATGGCCGCGCACCCAGACCATGCCGTTGATCGCGCTCGACCCGCCGAGCACCTTGCCCCGCGGCGCCGCGAGCCTGCGCCCGTCGAGGCCCGGCTCCGGCTCGGTGCGGTAGCCCCAGTCGTAGCGCGCCATGCCCATCGGCAGGCTCAGCGCCCCCGGCATCGCGATCAACGGGCCCGCGTCGGTCCCCCCGTGCTCGATCACGAGGACGCTGCGCCCGGCCTCCGCCAGCCGCCACGCGACGGCGCAGCCGGCGGAGCCCGCGCCGACGATCACGTAGTCCGCCTCCATCGCGCTCATCGCGCCGCCCCCTCGGCTCCGGTTGACCCCCCCGGGGTTCTCCCGCAGGCTTGCGACACGTCAATGACAGGGAGACAAGCCATGCCGTTCCGCCCCTTCGCGTCGGTCCTCGCGGTCGCCGGCCTCGCCGCCGCCCCAGCCCTGGCGGATTGCGAGACCGTCGTCTTCGCCGACGTCGGGTGGACCGACATCACGGCCACCACGGCCGCCACCGCGCTCGTCGTCGACGCGCTCGGATACGAGACCGACGTCAAGCTGCTCTCGGTGCCCGTCACCTACACCTCCCTCGCCGCGGGCGACGTCGACGTCTTCCTCGGCAACTGGATGCCGACCATGGAGGCCGACATCGCCCCCTACCGCGAAGCGGGCACGGTGGACACCGTGCGCGCCAATCTGGAGGGCGCGAAATACACCCTCGCGGTCAACGCGGCCGCGGCCGAGCTCGGCATCGAGGACTTCTCCGACATCGCGGAACACGCGGAGGCGCTCGACGCCGAGATCTACGGCATCGAGCCCGGCAACGACGGCAACCGTCTGATCCTCGAGATGATCGAGGAGGACGCCTTCGGCCTCGCCGGCTTCGAGCTGGTGGAGAGCTCCGAGCAGGGGATGCTCGCCCAGGTCGCCCGCGCCGACCGGCGCGGCGAGCCGGTGGTGTTCCTCGGCTGGGAGCCGCATCCGATGAACGCCAACTTCGAGATGACCTATCTCACCGGCGGCGACGACTGGTTCGGCCCGGATCTCGGCGGCGCGACCGTCTACACCAACACCGCCGCCGGCTTCGTCGAGGCGTGCCCGAACCTCGGAGAGCTTCTGAAGAACCTCGAGTTCAGCCTGAAGATGGAGAACGAGATCATGGCCGCGATCCTCGACGACGGCGAGGATCCGCGCGAGGCCGCGGCCGCATGGCTCCGCGAGAACCCCGCGATCCTCTCCGAGTGGCTCGAGGGCGTCGAGACGACGGACGGCGGCGACGGCCTCGCCGCCGTGAAGGCCGAGCTGGGCCTCTGAGTTCGGCGGGCCGCCGGGGCGTTCCCGGCGGCTCCCGCCCGCCCGGCGCATGGAAAGCCTCGCCCCGCCCAAGATCCCGGTCGGAGACGCCGCCGCGGCGGTGTTCGACTGGCTGCTCGCCAACGCCGCGGGCCTGTTCGACGCCCTCGCCGACGGGGCCGAAGCGCTGATCGAGGGCGTGCTCCGGGTGCTTCAGGCGCCGCCGCCCCTCGCCCTCGTCGCCGCCTTCGCCGCGCTCGCCTTCGCGCTGCAGCGCAGCTGGCGCACCGCGATCCTCGTGGCGCTCGGCCTCCTCTTCATCATCAACCAGGGCTACTGGGAGGAGACCACCGAGAGCCTGACCCTCGTGCTCTCGGCCTGCGTCGTCTGCATGGCGGTGGGCGTGCCGATCGGCATCGCCGCCGCGCACCGGCCGCGCCTCTACCGCGCGATACGTCCGGTGCTGGACCTGATGCAGACGCTGCCGACCTTCGTCTACCTGATCCCGGCCATCGTGTTCTTCGGCATCGGCATGGTGCCGGGCCTCTTCGCCACGGTGATCTTCGTGCTGCCGGCGCCGATCCGGCTGACCCATCTCGGCGTCGCCTCCACCCCCGTGCCGCTGCTCGAGGCCGCGCGCGCCTTCGGGGCCACCGGCTGGCAGACGCTTCTGAAGGTGGAGCTGCCGCACGCCGTCCCGCAGATCATGACCGGGCTCAACCAGACCATCATGCTCTCGCTCTCGATGGTGGTGATCGCCGCGCTGGTCGGCGCCGACGGGCTCGGGGTGCCGGTGGTGCGCGCGCTGAACCAGGTGAACACCTCGCTCGGCTTCGAGAGCGGCTTCGTGATCGTGGTGGTGGCCATCGTGCTCGACCGGATGCTGGCGCTGCGCGGCCGATGAGCGTCGCGGTCGCCTTCGATCGGGTCTCCATCGTCTTCGGCGACGCGCCGGAGACGGCGCTGCCCCTGATGGACGAGGGCCGGGACCGCGGCGAGATCGGGCGCGAGACCGGGCAGATCCTCGGCGTCCACGACTGCTCGCTCGAGGTGGGCGAGGGCGAGATCGTGGTGCTGATGGGGCTGTCGGGCTCCGGCAAGTCGACGCTGCTGCGCGCCGTCAACGGCCTCGCGCCCGTCACCCGCGGCGGGGTGCGGGTCAGGGCCGCGGAGGGGATGATCGACGTCACCGGCGCGAACGCCGCGACGCTGCGCCGCCTCCGGCTCGGGACGGTGGCGATGGTGTTCCAGCAGTTCGCGCTGCTGCCCTGGCGCACGGTGGCCGAGAACGTCGGCCTCGGCCTCGAGATCGGCGGCGTCGCGAAGGCCGAGCGCGCCGAGCGGGTGGCGCGCCAGCTCGCCCTCGTCGGCCTCGCCGACTGGGGCGGCCGGCAGGTGGCCGAGCTCTCGGGCGGCATGCAGCAGCGCGTCGGCCTCGCCCGCGCCTTCGCGACCGAGGCGCCGATCCTCCTGATGGACGAGCCGTTCTCGGCGCTCGATCCGCTGATCCGCGGCAAGCTGCAGGGCGAGCTGCTGGAGCTTCAGCGCGAGCTGCGGCGCACCATCGTCTTCGTCAGCCACGATCTCGACGAGGCGTTCCGCATCGGCGACCGCATCGCGATCATGGAGGGCGGGCGCATCGTGCAGTCGGGCGCCCCGGCGGAGATCTTCTCGGCGCCGGCGACGCCCTACGTCGCGGATT
>DATFKM010000364.1:0-4414 GCA_035268645.1 Paracoccaceae bacterium
GGGCGATGCTGACGCATCTCAACCTGGTGCATTCGGTGATGCATTTCCGCTTGGGCATGGAGGTGCGGCCGGGCGATCGCACGCTGCTCTCGGTGCCGGCGAGCCACGTCACGGGGCTGGTCGCCAACATCGCCACGCTGCTCTCGGCCGGGGGCGCGATCGTGATGCAGCGGGCCTTCAAGGCGCGGGACTTCCTGGAGCTGGCGGCGGCCGAGCGGATCACGCACGCGCTGATGGTGCCGGCGATGTACAACCTCTGCCTGCGGGATCCGGAGTTCGAGCGCTTCGACCTCTCGGCCTGGCGGCTGGGCGGCTACGGCGGCGCGCCGATGCCGCCGGCCACCATCGCGCGGCTCGAGGAGACGCTGCCGGCGCTGCAGCTGCAGCAGGCCTACGGCTCCACCGAGACGACCTCTCCCGCCACGCTGATCCCGCCGGAGGAGACGGCCGCGAAGCCGTGGAGCGTCGGCATCCCCTGCCACTGTGCCGAGATCGCGGTGATGGACGACGACGGGCGCGAGGTTCCGACGGGGCAGTCGGGCGAGCTCTGGATCAAGGGGCCGATGGTGGTGCCGGGCTACTGGAACGATCCGGAGGCGACGGCCAAGGAGTTCGTCGCGGGCTACTGGAAGTCCGGCGACGTCGGTCGGATGGCCCCGAACGGGCATGTGGCGGTGCTGGACCGCAAGAAGGACATGATCAACCGCGCCGGCTACAAGGTGTACTCGGTCGAGGTCGAGAACGCGCTGATGCGCCATCCGGACGTGGTGGAGGCCGCGGCGGTCGGCTACCCGTGCGAGGTGCTGGGCGAGCGGGTCCGCGTGCATGTGGTGCTGCGCGAGGGGGTCGGCGCGGGCGAGGCGCAGGCGGCGCTGGCCGAGCATGCGGCGCATGAGCTGGCGGACTACAAGCGCCCCGACGATTGGGCCTTCGAGGCCGAGGCGCTGCCGCGCAACCCGAACGGCAAGGTGCTGAAGGCGGCGCTGCGCGAGCGCAGGGCGCCCCCGTCGCTGCGTCCCGCGCCGCCGCGATGAGGCCCTGAGGGAGAGCCATGGAGACGATCTTCAAGCGCAACCGCGACTGGGCGACCGAGGTCGAGCGGACCGATCCGGACTTCTTTCCGCGGCTGAGCCGGCAGCAGTCGCCGCGGTATTTCTGGATCGGCTGCGCCGACAGCCGGGTGCCGGCGAACGTGGTCTCGGGGCTGGAGCCCGGGGCGGTGTTCGTGCAGCGCAACGTGGCCAACGTGGTGCACGACGCCGATCTCAACCTGCTCTCGACGCTGGAGTTCGCGGTGCACACGCTGCAGGTGCGGCATGTCATCATCTGCGGGCATTACGGCTGCGGCGGCGTGAAGGCGGCGACGGAGCCCTATGGCGGCGGTCTCTCGGATCACTGGCTGGCGCCGATCCGCGCGCTGGCGGCGCGGCGGCGGGCCGAGCTCGACGCCGTCGCCGATCCCGAGGCGCGCCGCGACCGGCTGGCGGAGCTGAACGTTATGGAGGGCGTGGCGCGGATCGCGGAGACGCCGATCCTGCGCCGGGCGTGGGCGGAGGGGCGCGGCGTGGAGATCCACGGGCTGATCTACGGACTCGCGGACGGGCGGCTGCGCGATCTCGAGGTCTCGATCGGGCCGGGGGCGCCGGTCACGCCGGGGTCCTGAGCACCGACCAGTCGACCATCACGTGCTCGGCGTAGGCGGGGCGGCGCACGAGCCGATCGCGGTAGTCGGCGAGGTGCGGCAGCTCCGGGCGCGGCCAGTCGAGGGTGAACCAGCGGTGGGTGAGGTGGCCGACGACGATGTCGGCCCAGGTGAAGGTCTCGCCCGCGAGCCAGGGCCCGGCGCCGAGGCGCAGGTCGAGCCTGCGGGCGAGCTCGGTGATCTCGGCGACCGCGGCGGCGTCCGTCTCCGGATGCAGGCCACCCTCCGGCGGGCGCAGGCGCGGCCAGAAGATGCGCAGCGTGAAGGCCGGGCCGAGGGCGGTCTTGATCCATTCGGCCCACATGTCGAGCGCCGCGCGCTCGGCCGGGTCCGGCGGCCAGAAGGCGGCGTCGCCGTGCCTGGCGGCGAGGTAGCGGACGATCGCGCCGCTCTCCCAGATCGCGGGGCCGCCGTCCTCGCGGATCACGGGGACGAGGCCGTGCGGGTTCATGGCGCGGTATTCGGGGGTGTCGAGGCCGCCGTGGCGGTGGCCGCGGTCGTGGCGCACGACCTCGAGGCCGAGCTCGGCGGCGCACCACATCACGGCCTGCACGTTGGAGGAGGTGGCGCGTCCCCAGACCTCGATCATGGCGTGGCACTCCTTCGGCGTTTTGGCTTCCGTCGAGCGTCGCGCGGCTGGGCGGGGGAGGCAAGGGGCGGAAACGCGTACCGCTTCCGTCGGGCTTTCGTGCCGATGGCGTGCGGCGCGCGTCGGACTCGTGTCGGCCTTTGGTCGGCCTTTGGTCGGACCTCTTTCGGACTCCCGTCGGACTCCGGTCAGCCTTTCGTGCTGCGCGCGTCGGCCCCGCGTGCGGGCGCCGTCGGACGAGGCCGCCCCGGAACGGGACGTTGGGGGACGGCCGTCTCGCGGCGGCGGCGGGACGATGCCCGCGCGGGGTTGAGGAAGGGTTTCCGAGGGGCGGGCCGGCGGACGCCCCGAGCGCCGCCTGCGGCGGCGCCGGCCCGCCCGCCAGGCTGCGCCGCCGCCCTGTCGCGTCGGGTGACGCGTGTCGCCCCTCCCGGGCGCGGTCCGGCGGGCGCCGCCGGTCGCGGCGACGCTCGGGCGCCGGGCCGGATCGCCCGCGTCTTCGCGCGTGTCGGGCGCGGCGCCGTCGCGCCGATCAGGCGGCGGCCGGCGCCCTTCGGCGGCTGGCGGCGAGGGTGGCGGTCACTCCCGCAGGCCGGCGCGGCGGAGGCCCTCGAACCAGCGGCGGGTCGCGGGCGTGTCGGCGTAGCCGGAGCGGGCGCGGCCGGTGGAGATCGCGTCGTCCGGCCCGAGGCGCAGCGCCTCGGCGACCGCCTCGCGAGCCTCGTCGTCGCGGCCGAGCCAGGCGCAGGCGGCGGCGCGGATGCGATGGAGCGTCGGGTAGTTGGCGGAGAGGCGCAGCCCCTCCTCCGCGTGGAGGAGCGCGTCCTCGTCGCGGCCGGCCTGCACCGCAGCGAGGCCGAGGCCGAGGCCGCCCAGCGTCGGCAGCCGCTGGAAACCGAAGCGGCGGCCGAGGCGCCGAGCCTCGCCGAGCACCTCCAGCGCGGTCGCGGGCTCGCCCGGCCAGACATGGCCCCATCCGCCGAAGCAGGCCACCGGGCCCGAGAAGGGCGCCGCGCCCGGCGAACGCTCCAGCGCGGCGCGCAGCTTCGGCGCCTCGCCGTCCTGCTGATACTCGGCGTCGGCGACCGCGACGTCGAGCATGGGCGTGGCGATGCGCCTGCGCCCGGGCGAGCCAGTCGGGGAAGGCGTCGCGATGGGCCTCGACCACCGCGGCGAGCCGATGGAGCTGCAGGAGACGTAGGCGGTGACGGCGACGGGGGCACGGCGAGGCGGATGCGGGGGTCGGCCGCCCGGGCGGGCGCGGCGGCGGCCGGCGCGGGGCCGCCGCGCGGGGCGGGGGTCCAGACGCGCACGGGGCGGTCGACGCTCTTGAAGCGCCGCTCGCCCGCCGGATCGAAGGAGGGGCGCAGACGGCCGTCGAGGGCGTCGCGCACGGCTTCGGACACGGCGCCGGGCTCGGCGAAGCTCTCCAGCCGGGCGGCGAGGTCGACGCCGTCGCCGAACACGTTCTCGTCCGCCTCGGTCACGTCGCCGATGTGTACGCCGACGCGCAGGCGGATCTCGGGCTCGCCCTCGCGCCGGGGGGCGGCGAGGCGGTCCTGCACCTGAAGCGCGCAGGTCACCGCGTCTGCGTGCTGGGGAAGAGCACGATCCAGTCGTCGCCGAGGCTCTTGACCGCGCGGCCGCGGCGGGCGGCGACGGCGGGGGCAAGCACCTCCGCCCGGAGGCGGCGGAGCGCGGCGAGCGTCGCCTCGGAATCCGAGCCCATCAGCGCCGAGTCGCCGACGACGTCGGCGGCGAGCGATCGGGCCATGCGGAACTCCCCTCTCGGTCCATGGACGGTATCGCGCGGGGCGCGTCGGCGCCACGATCGTCCGCGGCCGGGGGACGGCGCGGCGGGCGCGGGGCGGATTGGCGGGGGATGCCGGGGAGACGCCCTCGGGCTTGCTTTCGAGCGTCCGGACCGGGGCGGACCGCGTCAGGGACACCGCGCGCCGGCTTCGCCGGCCGTCGCGCCGCGGCGATCCTCGACCCGGCCCGCCCCGATCCTTTCCGGCGGATCGAGGGCGCCCGCGGCGCCGTGACGGGTCCGAAGGACCCCCACGGCGCCGCCCGGCCCAACCTCGCGGCGTCTCCCGGCAGGGAGACGTCGGCGGGGCGGG
>DATFKM010000365.1:0-5595 GCA_035268645.1 Paracoccaceae bacterium
AACGGTGCGATCGGCGGCCTGGGCGGGCACGGCATCGACGGCGCCGACGGCGCAAGAGGCGCCAACGGACGCGACGCGACCGTGAGCGTCGCGGCGACGCGGGGCGGAAACGGCGGCGACGGCGGCGACGGCGGGCGGGGCACCTTGGGCGGCCACGGCGGCGACGCCGCGGGCGTGATCCTCGGCACGGGACGGATCGAACTCAGCTGGGTCTCCTTCGGGCCGGACAACACCGCCGTGGGCGACCGGGGCGGCGATTTCGGCCGGGGCGGCGCGGGCGGCGACGGTGGGGACGGCGGCATCGGGGGCGACGGCTTCGTCTTCCGCTTTCCGGCGCAGCCCGGCGGGGCGGGCGGCGACGGCGGCAACGCCGGCGCGCACGGCGTTCCCGGGCGCGGCGGCGCGGCCTCGCCCCTGATGGTGAGCCTCCCCGGCGAATTCGGCCGGCGCGACGGCAACTTCGTCTTTCACACCCCGATCGCGCTTCGCGACCTCCCCGAGGTCGAGCCGGCTCCCCCCGGGCTTCAGCTTTCCGACCAATCCCGACGCGGGATCGGCGGGCGAGGAGGCTGAGGCGGCCTTCTGGTCGGGGCGAACGCCTCCGACGGTGCGGACGGGAGGTCCGGCTCGAGGCACTATCAGGCCGAGGCGGATCCCGACCTCTTCCCGCGGGCCGGCTTCACCGATCCGGTGCTGTTCAGCACCACCGAAGAACGCGAGGCGGTCGAGATCGTCGCCGCCTTCGCCGAGCTGCGGGCCGAGGCCGAGACGCTGGCTGAGGACGGCGGCCTGACGCTGCGCGCGCTGCGCATGGGGGCCGAGGGCGAGGCGCTGCGCGTGCTCTGGCGGCTGGAGGGGCCGGGGGCCGAAGCCTTCGCGCCCGAGGACCGGACGGGCGAGTTCCGGATCGCCTAGAATGCCGCGTCGGCGACCTCGCGCCTTTCGGGACCGGGCTTCGACGGGGTGGTGGAGGCCGCGCGGGCGCTGACCGTGGTGGCGGATTACGAAATGGAGGGCGACCCGGAGGCGGCCGTCGCGGCGATGGCCGATCCGGTCGCGGTTTCGCTGGAGGACGGCGACGGGCGCGCCGGTCAGAAGATCCGCGGCACGGGGCGCGACGATCATCTGGCCGGCGGGCTCGGCGCGGACAAGGTGGTGGGCCGGGCCGGGGACGACGTGCTGGAGGGTGGGCGAGGGCGCGACACCCTCGCCGGCAAGCGCGGCGACGACGATCTGGCGGGCGAGGGCGGCCGGGACCGGCTGGTCGGGCATGCCGGGGACGACGACCCCGACGGCGGCGGCGGGCGCGATCTGCTGCTCGGGCGCAAGGGCGCGGACGTGCTGGAGGGCGGCCGGGGGCGCGACAGCCTCGACGGCGGTCGCGGGCGGGACGAGCACCGCTTCGACGAGGCCTCGGGCCGCGACGTGATCCTGCGCTGGGACGACGGGCGCGATTCGATCGCCTTCGCCTCCGGCGGCTTCGAGGATCTGACGCTCCGCGACCGGCGCGGCGACGCGGTCGTGAAGCACGACGGCGGCGTGATCGTGGTCAAGGGCGCGGCCGGGGCGCTGGACGAGGACGACTTCCTGTTCGGCTGAGCGTCAGCTCCGCCGGCCGAAGATGCGCAGGCGGCTGACCCCGCCGTCGGGGTGGATGTTCAGCTTGACGTGGGTGACGGGGCCGAGGCTCTCGAGATCCTCGCCGGAGAAGACGTGGATCCGGTCCGGGCCGAGGGGCTTCTCGGCCATCAGGCGGGGCCAGAACATCGACTGGGTGACGACGCTCTCGTCCGTGCCCCAGCCGACCTCGGCGGCCTGGAGGGAGGCGCGGTCGGGGAAGTTGCCCTTGAAGTGCGCGGTGTCGATCTCGATCCGCGCGACGGTCCCGGCGGCGCCGAGCTGGACGATGATCCAGTCGTGGCCCGGCTCGCGCCGGCGGCGGGTCTCCCAGCCGTCGCCCATGTCGCGGCCGCGGCCCGCGGAGAGGAGCGCCTCGACCTCGCCGTAATGGGCGTCGTTGAAGGCGACGATGCGGCCGCCGTTGCGCAGCGCCGAGAGCTCGACCTCCGCCGCCGGGTCGACGTCGTCCCAGGCGGGGACCGGATCGCCGTAGACCCGCAACCGCGCCACCCCGCCGTCGGGCAGGATGTCGAGGCGGACCCAGTCGTAGGCTTCGTCGCCGCCCTCGGCCTTCAGGAAGTGATGGGCGTTCGGGGAAAGGGCGGCGGCGGGCACGATCCGCCTCCAAGGGGCCGCGTCGGTCGGCGGGGTGTCGGAGCGGACGGCCCAGACCTCGGCCGCGCGCGGATTGTTGCCGGTGAAGAAGCTGGTGTCGACGTCGACGCCGGCGATCCGGCCGCGGGCGCCGAGCTTCACGACGCACCAGTCGTGGCCGGCGTCGCGGCGTCGGCGGCTCTCCCAGCCGTCCATCCACTTGCCGTTCTCGTCGAAGACGCCGGGGCGCCAGACCGGGGGCTCGTCCAGCAGCATCCGGGCCATCGGGGCGAAGAAGTCGTCCGAGCAGGCCGTGGCCTCGGCCCCGAGGCGGGGCGAGGCGAGGTTGACGCGGCGCGCCGCCCAATCGGGTCGGCTCGGCGGGTCGGCGACGGTCTCCTGGCGCATCACGGCTCCTTCGGGGGACTTCGGCGCGCGGCAGCTTCGGGTCTCGCGCGGGCCGCCACAAGGGGCGTCCGACCGAGGTCGGGGCGCCGGCCGGCGGGGCCGCGGCGGAGCCCGGCGGCGGCGCGATCGGGCAGGTCCCGGCGGCGGCGTTACGCTGCGGCGCCGAAAGGGGGGCGCCCTTCAGGTCGGAAACGGGCTATCCATGTCGCGAACGGGACAGGAGAAGGAGACCGGCATGAAGGACGTCGCCCCCGCGCCGCTGACCGAGGCGGAGGAGATCTCGGACATCGCTTTCGGATTCATGGGATCGAAGGCGCTGTTCGCGGCGCTGCACCATGGCGTCTTCACCGCGCTCGCCGATGGGCCGATGACCGCCGAGGCGCTCGGCGCCGCCACCGGACTGCATGCGGAGCGGGCGCGCACGTTGGCGACGGCGCTCGCCGCGCTCGGGCTCGTCGCGGTCGAGGACGACCGCTTCGCCAATTCGCCGGCGGCGGAGGCGTTCCTGGTCAAGGGCGCGAAGCACGACTTCGGCGACTATCTGCGCCTTCAGGTCGACCGGCAGATGTACCCGCTGCTCGATCAGATCGACCAGGCGCTGGGCGGCGATCTGCCCGAGGACGCGACCGACAGCTACGAGAGCTGGTTCTCCGACGCCGAGGAGGCGCGGCTCTATTCCGAGAGCCAGCATTCCGGCTCGCTGGGCCCGGCGCGGGGGCTGGCGAAACTCGCGGACCTGTCGGAGGCGCGGAGCTATCTCGACGTCGGCGGCGGCACGGGGGCCTATGCGATCACGCTCTGCAAGGCCTTTCCGAAGCTGCGGGCGACGATCGTCGACTTCCCGAACGTCGCCGCGGTGGGCAAGCGCTACGTCGAGGCGGCGGGGCTCTCCGATCGCGTCGACTATGTCGAGGGCAACGCCCTGGAGGCCGAATGGCCGGCCGGGCAGGACGCCCTTCTGATGAGCTATCTCTTCTCCGGCGTGCCGGGCGAATCGCATGACGGGCTGCTGGGGCGCGCCTTCGAGACGATGAACCCCGGCGGGCGCATCATGATCCACGACTTCGTGGTCAACGCCGAGCGCAACGGGCCGAAGCTCGCGGCGCTCTGGCAGCTTCAGCACACCGCCTTCACGCCCTCGGCGCGGAGCGTGGACGACGCCTGGCTGGCGGAGGCGCTGGAGCGCGCGGGCTTCGAGGACGTCACCGTGCAGCCGATGATCCCCGGCATGACCATGCTGGCGATGGGCGTGAAGCCGAAGGGCTGAGGCCGGGCGGGGCCGGATTTCGGTCCCGCATCGGCGCCGCCGACGTCCGCACGGCGTGCCGCGCATGTCGGCCTTCGGTGTGCCGTGCGTCGGACCTTTGTCGGCCTTTGGTATGCCATTCGTCGGACTCGCGTGCGCCTGGCGTCGGGTCCGCGTCGGCCATCCGTGCGGCGGGTGTCGGGACGTCGTGCGGACGCGATGGCGAGGGAGGGGGTCTCGGGCCTGTGCGACGGCCGCCGGTCCCGGCACGGGAGGCTACGGCCGCGAGGTTGGGAAAGCGTTGAGACGGGGCGCGCACGGTCGCGGCCCCCGTCGCCGGCTCATGCCCCCGCCCGGCGCGACCGCGATCCGTCGCGATCGCCGATGACGGGCCGCTCCGCCGCGCCCGGCGACCGCGATCCGTCGCCCTTCGAGGGGGTCCTGTCTCCGGCGCGTCGTCCCGGCGGAGGCCCCGAGCGACCCGGACCCGGTCGGTCGGCGAGGCGTCGTCGAGCGCAGGCGGACGGCGGACGCTGCGACCGAAGGAGGTCCAGCGCGGCCAAGGGGCCGCCGAACGCGGACGCCCCGCGCCGTTTCGGCCGCGGGGCGTTCGGATCGCGTGCGCCGGCGCGCGACGTCAGACGCCGAGCTGGCCTGCGAGGAACTTGAAGTCGTTGATCCGCTGGGCGGCGATGATCCGCGCTTCACCCTCGGCCGCCTCGTGCGCGGCCTCGGCTTCGGCGAGCTTGGCGGTGAACCAGTCGCCGTTCGCCTCGGACTTCGGGATCGCCTCCTCGGCGAGGACGGCGGCGGCCTCGGGCGAGATCTCGGCGAAGCCGCCGGTGACGACGTACTCCGTGGCGTCCGAGCCCGCCCGCACCGTCACCACGCCGGGGCGCAGCGTGGTGAGGAACGGGGCGTGGTTCGGCAGCGCCGTCAGGTCGCCTTCGGCGCCCGGGATCTGCAGGCTGTCGGCCTCGCCGGAGGCGAGCTTGCGCTCCGGCGAGACGAGGTCGTAGGCGAAGGCCATTGCGCGCTCTCCCTCAGGCCGCTTCGGCGGCCAGCTTCTGCGCCTTCTTCTGCACCTGCTCGATGTCGCCCACCATGTAGAAGGCGGCCTCGGGGAGATGGTCGAACTCGCCGTCGCAGACCCGCTTGAAGCTGTCGATCGTCTTCTCCAGCGGCACCTGCACGCCCGGCGAGCCGGTGAAGACCTCGGCCACGTCGAACGGCTGGGAGAGGAAGCGCTGGATCTTCCGGGCGCGGGCCACGGTCAGCTTGTCCTCCTCCGACAGCTCGTCCATGCCGAGGATGGCGATGATGTCCTGAAGCGCCTTGTAGCGCTGCAGGATCTCCTGCACGCGGCGGGCGACGTCGTAGTGCTCCTGCCCGATGACGGCGGGGTCGAGCAGGCGCGAGGTGGAGTCGAGCGGGTCCACGGCGGGATAGATGCCGAGCTCCGAGATCGCGCGCGACAGCACGGTGGTCGCGTCGAGGTGGGCGAAGGACGTGGCCGGCGCGGGGTCGGTCAGGTCGTCCGCCGGCACGTAGATCGCCTGCACCGAGGTGATCGAGCCCGACTTGGTCGAGGTGATGCGCTCCTGCAGCTGGCCCATGTCGGTCGCGAGGGTCGGCTGGTAGCCCACGGCCGAGGGGATGCGGCCGAGAAGCGCCGACACCTCGGAGCCCGCCTGGGTGAAGCGGAAGATGTTGTCCACGAAGAAGAG
>DATFKM010000366.1:0-5715 GCA_035268645.1 Paracoccaceae bacterium
GCCTGGGGGGAGGGGTAGCTTTCGACGGGGACGTGGGGGCGGACGTCCTCGACCGTCGCCTCGCCCTCCAGCGTCTCCTCGGGCAGGGCGAGGACCACCGGGCCGGGGCGCCCGGCGAGCGCCGTGGCCCAGGCGCGCGAGACGTATTCGGGGATGCGCGCGGTGTCGTCGATCTGGGCGATCCACTTGGCCATCTCGCCGAAGACGCGGCGGTAGTCCATCTCCTGGAAGGCGCCGCGGTCCATCATGGCGCGCTCCACCTGCCCGACGAAGAGGATCATCGGGGTGGAATCATGGAAGGCCGTGTGCAGGCCGTTGGCCCCGTTGGTGGCGCCGGGGCCGCGGGTGACGGCGGCGATGCCGGGCCTGCCGGTGAGCTTGGCGTGCGCCTCGGCCATGTTCGTCGCGCCGGACTCGTGCCGGCAGGAGACGGTCTGGATCGCCTGGGCGTGGTCGTGCAGGCCGTCGAGCAGGCCGAGGAAGCTCTCTCCCGGCACGCAGAACACGCGGTCGGCGCCGAGGATGCGGAGCTGGTCGGCGAGGATGCGGCCGCCGTGGCGGACCGGGGGCGGGGTCATGGGTCGGGCCTCCCTCCGTTTTCGCCGGGAGGCTAGCGGGCGGGGGAGGCGAGGGAAAGGGGCGCTTGGGGGCGGCGCGGCGGGGGGCTAGGCTCGGCCGGCGGCGCGGACGGGAGGACGCGATGGCTTCGCTGGAGTTCTGGTTCGACTACGCCTCGACCTATTCGCACCTCGCGGCGATGCGGATCCGGGGGGCGGCGCAGGCGCGGGGGGTCGCGGTGCGCTGGCGGGCGTTCCTGCTGGGGCCGATCTTCGGGGCGCAGGGCTGGCGGGATTCGCCGTTCAACATCTACCCCGCCAAGGGGCGGAACATGTGGCGCGACATGGACCGGCAGGCGGCGAAGCACGGGTTGCCTCCGGTGACGCGGCCGGAGCCGTTTCCGCAGCATTCGCTGCTGGCGGCGCGGGCGACGCTGGCCTTGCCGGAGGCGATGCGGGGCGCCTTCGCGGAGACGCTGTTCCGGGCGGAGTTCGTGGAGGGGTGGGACATCTCGGACCCGGGGACGATCTCGGCCGCGGTGCGGGCCGTCGGGGGCGAGCCGGCGGCGGTGCTGGACGCGACGCAGGATCAGGCGGTGAAGGATGCGCTGAAGGCGCAGGGGGCGGAGGCGGCGCGGCTGGGGATCTACGGCGCGCCCTCCTTCTTGACGGAGGACGGGGAGCTGTTCTGGGGGCACGACCGGATGGAGGACGCGCTGGACTGGGCCGCGGGGCGGGGGGTGCGGCCGGCGGGCTGACGGGCGCCCCGAGCGCCGCCTGCGGCGGCGCCGGCCCACCCGCCAGCCTGCGCCGGTTCCGTGCGGAACGGCGCGCGGAGGCGCTTGGGGCGGGCTTGGGCCGGGCGGCCGCGAGAAGCCCCGCGGGGCTTCCTGTCGAGCGTCCGACAGGGGGGCGGCCCGCGTCAGGGACGCTGCGCCGGCTTCGCCGGTCGCCGCGAGGCGGCGGTTCCCGACCCGTCCCGGGGTCTCAGGTCGGGCGTTCGGTGGGGTAGCCTCTCGCGGTGTAGTCGAAGCCGGCGAGCTCGTGGACCGTGCGCTCCGCGTCGAGGGGGGCGGCGAAGTAGGCGCGGATCTCGCGGATGCGCTCGATCCGCTCGTCGAAGAGATACCATTCGTCGCCGCGGGTGAGGCGGCCGTCGGTGAAGTTGGTCCATTCGATCACGGCCTCGCGGCCGTCGGGGGCGGAGAGCAGGCGGTCGACGGTCCAATGGCCGTTCAGGCGGCGGGCGAAGCGGGTCCAGTTGGCGACGAGGGCGTCGCGGCCGCGCCAGACCTCGCCGGGAAAGCCGGGGGGGAAGTAGTGCACCGCGTTCTCGGTGAAGCAGGACGCCAAGGCCTCGGCGTCGGCGGCGTTGCAGGCGGCGTAGTAGCGGCGGATCAGGGCCTCGGCCGTCTCGGGCGGGGTCATGGCGGCTCCTCCTGTTTCGGCGAGGAGGCGCCGGGACGGCGCGCGGATCAAGGGTGGAGGGCGGATCGGCATGCAGCCTCCGTGCCGCTTGCGTGCGGCCGGCGTGCGGCGGGTGTCGGCCTTTCGTCCGCGATTCGCAGGCCATTCGCATGCCGATTCCGTGCCTTCGGCCGGGCCTCGGCGTCGCGCGCGTCGGTCTTCGGTCGGCATGCCGTGCGGCCCGCGTGCCGACATGGCGCCGACCGGGAGGGACGGTTCCAAGGGGGACCTCAGCGGCGCGGGAGCGTGGCCGCACCGGGTCGAGGGGGCGTGACGGGAGGAGGGAGGTCAGGCGTCGAGGCTGGCGGGGACGACGGGACGGAAGTCGGTCGCGGGATCCTCCAGCGCGATCTCGATGCGGCGGAAGCCGAGGCTGTGCAGGCGACGGCGGCGAAGTTCCTCGGATCCGGCGAGCCGTGACGGACCGCCTCGCCGCCGACATGGCCGTGTCCCTCGATGTCGGCCGGGCCGACGGTGAGAAGGACGGCGCCGCCGGGGACGAGGTGGCGGGCGAGGCGCGGGAGCAGGGCGCGATGCTCGGCCGGGGGGAAGCCGGCCTCCGATGCGAGGGCTCCGGCGAAACGCTCGGCCCGGTCGAGGTGGCGCATGGCGCCGAGGGCCCAGCGGCCGGCGGGCAGGCGCGCGCGGGCCGGCATCTTCGGCGAGGCGCCGAGGCCGGGGACCGGGCGGCCGCGATCGCTCCACCAGCGGGCGACGGGGTCGCCGCCGTCGCAGCCGAGATCGAGGATCGGGCCTTCGGGGAGGCGGGCGGCGCTGCGTTCGAGCGAGAGGGTCTCGAGGCCGAGGCGGGTGCCGAGGCGGGGGCGGGGGCGCCGCGCGTCCCGGGTCGCGGCCTGCCGGCGCTGGACGGCGGGCGTGGCGGCGCGGATCGCCGCGAGGTCGGGCGGCGGCGTCGCGATCACGCGGCGAAGGCGCCGAGAGCGCTTTCGAGGACGCCGAGCAGGGGGCCGACCGCGGCCGGGCCGAGCGCGGCGGCGACGGCGCCGATTGCGCGGGCGGGGCCGCCGAGGGCGCCGGCGCCGGAGAGCGGCGCCGCCTCCTCCGACGTCAGGGCCCCCGATTCGACGGCGTCCGAGAGGTCGAGCTGCACGGCGAGGAAGGCGGGGGCTGCGGCGCCGACGAGGATGGCCGTGTAGGCCGCGCCCCAGCGCGTGGCGGCGAGGGCGGCGAGGGCGCGGTGGGTCTCGGCCGCCTCGCCCTCCATCAGCGCGGCCGGCAGGTGGTAGAAGATGCGGGTGGCGACGGCGGCGGAGGTCAGGATCAGCGCCCCGGCGAGAAGGCTGCGCGCCACGGCGCGCTCGCGCGCGGCGAGGCGGGCGGCGTGTGCGCCGTGGCGGCGGGCGGCGGGGCGGTCGCCCTCGGCCAAGGCGAGCGAGGCGAAGCGCAGGATCATCGCGCCGACGGCGCCGATGCCGAGGAAGGTGTCGAGCAGGACGATCGCGTCTAGCGCGCCCTGTGTGCGCAGCGGCGCGAAGAGGGCGTCCGCCTCGGCCGCGGCGGCGAGGGCGCGATCCACCAGATGGCTGCGCCAGGGGTTGCCGGAGGTGGCGGCGGCGTAGCCGCCGAAGGCGAGCGCGGCGAGCGCGCCGGCGGCGAGGCCGGGGCGACCGTGGCTGCGGTGAAGGCCCGCGAGCGCGTAGACGAGCGCGCCGACGGAGATCACGAGCATGGCGGCGGAGGCGAGGAGGAACGCCTCGCGCGCCGCGAGGTCGGCCACGATGCGGCCGGGCGCGGCGGCGAAGGCGAAGGCGTCCGGCAGGACGTCGCCCCTGGCCGGGCCGAGGCGGTAGGCGAGGTGCTGGAAGACGCCGGCGTAGATGGCCAGGGGGGCGATCAGGCAGGCGGCGGCGAGGGCGCGGCCGCGCGCCGGCGACGCCGCGGCGCTCATCCGCCGAGTTCGTCCATCACTTCGACGAGCTTCGCGGCGATGCCGGGCTCGGACAGCGCATGGCCGGCGTCGGGGATCATGTGCAGCTTGGCGTCCTTCCAGGCCGCGGCGAGGCGGTGGGCGGAGAGCGGCGGGCAGATCAGGTCGTAGCGGCCCTGCACGACGTGCCCGGGGATGCCTTCGAGCCGGTCGGCGTCGCGCAGGATCTGGCCGTCGTCCTCGAGCCAGCCCTGATGCACGAAATAGTGCGATTCGATGCGCGAGAAGGCGCGGGCGTAGGCGCCGTCCGGCCCCGGCCCGGCGCCGCCGCGGAGGGTGGCGCAGGACGCCTCCCAGCCGGCCCAGAGCCGGGCGAAGCGGGTCTGCTCCATCAGGTCGGCGGAGGTCAGGCGCCTGTGGTAGGCGGCGACGAGGTCGTCGCGCTCGGCCTCCGGGATCGCCTCGACGAAGCGGCGCCAGGGTTCGGGGCGGAACTGGCCGGCGCCGCCGCCGTAGAACCAGTCGATCTCGCGCTTCATCATCAGGAAGACGCCGCGCAGCACCAGGGCGTCGACGCGGTCGGGATGCGCCTCGGCGTAGAGGAGGGCGAGGGTCGCGCCCCAGGAGCCGCCGAACACCGTCCAGCTCTCGATGCGCAGCTTCTCGCGGATGCGCTCGATGTCGGCGACGAGGTCCCAGGTGGTGTTGGCGGCGAGGGCGGAGTGGGGGCGCGAGCGGCCGCAGCCGCGCTGGTCGAAGAGCACGGTGCGCCAGCGCTCGGGGTCGAAGAAGCGGCGCATGCCGGGCGAGCAGCCGCCGCCGGGCCCGCCGTGGAGCACGAGCACCGGCTTGCCGCGCGGGTCGCCGCACTGTTCGACATAGAGGTCGTGCCCGCCGGGCACTTCGAGCCGCATGCGGGCGAAGGGCTCGATGGCGGGGTAGAGGGCCTGACGGGCCGCGCGGTCATGCTCGGTTTCGCGCATCGGCGAGTTATGGCATGTCCGACCGCGACCACAAGAGAGCGGGAGACGGGAATGGACGAAGGCGCCGTGGCTGCGGTCGACCCGCGCGAGGTCGCCAAGTTCGAGGCGATGGCGGCGGAATGGTGGGACCCGAGCGGCAAGTTCCGCCCGCTGCATCGGATGAACCCCTGCCGGCTCGACTACGTCGTGGGCCAGATCGCGGCGGAGTTCGGCCGCGATCCGGCGAGGGACGCGCCGTTCGCCGGGCTGCGGCTGCTGGATCTCGGCTGCGGCGGCGGGCTGGTGGCCGAGCCGATGGCGCGGCTGGGGGCCGAGGTCGTGGGGGCCGATCCCTCCGAGGGGACGGTGCCGGTGGCCCGCGTCCATGCGGCGCAGGGGGGGCTCTCGATCGACTACCGCGAGACGACGGCCGAGGCGCTGGCCGCGGCGGGCGAGACCTTCGACGTGGTGCTGACGCTGGAGGTGGTGGAGCACGTGCCGGACCCGGCGGCCTATCTCGGCGCCGTGGCGGCGCTGCTGCGGCCGGGGGGGCTCTGCGTCGTCTCGACGCTGAACCGGACCTCGAAGGCCTGGGCGCTGGCGGTGGTGGGGGCGGAGCGGGTGCTGCGCTGGCTGCCGCCGGGGACGCACGACTGGAAGAGGTTCGTGACGCCGGAGGAGCTGGCGGAGATGCTGCAGGCCGCGGGGCTGGAGGTCGTGGACCGAATGGGGATGGTGTTCGACCCCCTCCGCGGGGACTGGCGGCCGGACCCGGCGGACCTGGCGGTGAACTACGCGATGACGGCGGTGAAGCCGGGCTGAGGCGGGGCGCGGGCTGCCC
>DATFKM010000367.1:0-4052 GCA_035268645.1 Paracoccaceae bacterium
CGTCGCAGCGGTGCACCGGGCTGCGGCATCGCCCGGGTCGCGCCTGAACGCGGCCCTCGGCACGTCTCGAAGGACCCCTCACGCCCGAAGGGCTCAACGGCCGGCGGCTTGCCGGAAGAAGGACTCGAACGCGCGCGTCGCGGAGAAGTCGCGGTTGGTGGCGCCGAGCAGGCGTCCCGCGAGCCGCGGCGTCGCCGAGCCGGGCCAGGTGTGGCCGCCGCCCTCGACGACGTAGTGGATCAGCGGCGCCCGGCAGCCGACATGCTCGCGGCGCACGACGGTGGAGCCGTCGTCGGGCGCGAGATCCGGCATCGGCGTCGCCGTAACGCCTTCGCAGCGGTTCCGCGCGGAGAGGACGTCGACGGTCTCCGCGACGGAGCGCACGCGCCCGCGGTCGCGCACGAAGAGGCTGTCGCCCCCGATGCTCCCGCCCTCGGGCGGCATGATGCCGTCATCGGTGCCGTGCAGCAGCGCGACGGGACGCGGCGGGCCCTCGGCGCAGTCGAGACCGACCGGCAGGCTGGAGATCGCGATCGCCGCGCCCGCGACGAGATCCGGCGCGTCGCAGAGCATGCGCAGCGTCATGGTTCCGCCGAGCGAGGGGCCGGCGAAGAAGATCCGCGCGGGATCGACGACGTCGGCCTCGGCGAGCCCCTCGATCAGGCGCCGCAGGAAGCCGACGTCGTCGGTCTCGGCGTAAGGCCGGCCGCGCGGATCCCGCCGCCCGTCGTTCCACTCGTCGACCGCCGAGGGCCAGAGAACCACCCAGCCCTCCCTCGCGAGGCGGAGGCCGGCCCGGCGACGCATCCATTCCGCGCCGCCGATGCCGCCGTGCAGAACCACCAGCGCCGGCGCGTCGGCCGCGTCGGCCGGAGCGTCCATCAGCGCGACGCGCTCGACGCCGTCGTGTTCGAAGGTCAGCCGCCGGGTCTCGACCGACGCGGCCGGCGTCGCCGCCTGAAGCGAGGCGACGACGAAGGCCGTGGCGAAGGCGAGGATGGCGCGCATGGCTGCGGTTCCCGATCAGGTGTCGCGTTCGTCGTCCACGCGAGGATGGCCCGATCGCGTCCTCGATCGACGTCGCTCGCCGTCAAGTGATCGGCGACCCGTGCGTCGGGACGATGGTCACGTCAAGGCAGGAGCGCGGCGACCCGCTCGAGCGCGGCGCGTCGCTCCGCCTCGAGCGCCGGGCGGCACGGCGCGAGGTGCAGCGCGCCGTCCTCCCGCCCCGCCAGGCCGCGTTCGACGAGCGCCTCCAGAAGCGCGCCCATGTCCGGCGGCGGGGCGGCGAGGCCGAGATTGCCGCCGCGTTTCCGCCAACGCCGCGCCGCGTCGCCCCCGGCGGCGCACAGCGCCCGCAGCCACGGGCGCTCGGGCGCGGGGATCACCGTGATCGGCCGTCCCGTCCACGCCGCCTCGGATGCGGCCGAAGCGCTGTCGCCGGTCACCACGACCTCCGCCGCGTCGGCGAGCCAGTCGCGATAGGGGTTCGCCCCGGCCGCGCCGAAGGCGTGGAAGCGGTCGCCCGGCCCCGACCGTTCGCGAAGCCGAGCGGCGAGGGCGGGCGGCGTGCGCGGCGAGGTGACGGCCGCCATCGGCAGGCCGAGCGCCCGGGCGCGGCCGACCGCCGCGGCGGCGAGGGCGTCGACCTCCGCCGGCCCGAGGCGCACCGCCCAGCCGTCGCCGCCCAGCACGGCGAGGACATGCGTCCCCGGCCCCTCCGAGGGCGGCGTGGCGAGCGGCGCCTGCCAAGGCAGCGTCAAGGAGATCAGGTTCGTCGCCTCGGGCAGGCCGTATTGCGGCGTGCTCAGCACCAGATCGAACAGGGCGAGCGGCGCGCGCGGCCGCCCGATCCAGACGAGGCGCGTGCGCCCGCCCGAGCGGGCGCGGATCCAGCGCGCCGCCGGCACGCCGCGACGGCCGACGCCGATCACGAGGTCGGGCCAGGGCGGGGCGAGCGCGTCGGGACGGTCGCGGAGCGAGACGAGCGAGGCGCCGAGCAGGACGTTGGGCGCCTCGCGCAGCGGCCCGTGGCGGAGCGGGATCTCGCGCCAGGGACGCCCGAGGTCGGCGGCGAGGGCGCGCGCCTGCGCCGCGTCGCCCTGGCGCGGCCCGGTCAGCACCCAGACCCGCGGCGCTCCGGTCATGGCGCGCGCCGCAGCTCGGCCCGAAGGATCGCGAGGCGCGAGACGAAGATCGCGCCCTGCCAGACCGCGAGCGCGATCCCCGCGCCGGCGAGGCCGAAGACGTGCAGCAGCGTCACCAGCAGCGGCACGAACACCGCGGTCGCCGCGGAGGCGGTGGCGAACACCGCCGTCTCCCGCCCGACGCTCAGCAGCGCCGGGCCGAGCGCGAAGCCGCAGGCCGCGAGGCTCGCCGCGGCGCCGGCCCCGAGCAGGAGCGGCGCGGCCGGCGCCGCCTCCGGCCCGAAGAGGAGCGTCAGCAGCGCCTCGCCCCCGAACCAGAGCCCCGCCATCACCGCGCCGAGCCCGATCGCCGAGAGCTGGAGCGTGCGCCGCACCACGCGCCGCAGGGTGCGACGGTCGCCCCGTGCCTCGAGCCCCGCGAGCTCGGGCAGGATGACCTGTCCGAGAATCGGACTGAGCTTGCCGAGGGCCTCGCTGATCTGCCGGGCGAGGCCGTAGAGGCTCGCCCCCGCGGGGCCGAGGATCGCGCCCGCGATCAGCACCGCGGCGTGGGAGGTCACCGTCTCCACCACCGCCGTCGCGTTGGTCAGCGCCACGAAGCGGCCGAGCTTCGGCAGCCCCGCGGCGAGCTCCGACCAGCGCCCGCGAAGCCGGGGGGTCAGCCCGCGCGCCCGCGCCTCGGACCAGGCGACGGACATCATGTAGAGGCCCGATAGGATCCCCGCCGCCGCCCAGACAGCCGCCAGCGCCGGCACGCCGAGGCCGAGCGCGAGGACCGACCCGGCGCCGGCGAGCCGGATCAGCGCGTTCAGCAGGTTCTGCGCGGCCAGCGTCCCGAAGCGGTCCATGAGCCGCAGGAAGCCCGTGGGCGTCGCGCCGGTGATGAAGACGATCGCGACGGCGTAGGACGGCGCGATCGTGGCGAAGGCCGCGGGCCAGCCGAACCACCCCGCCAGCGTCGGCGCCGCCAGGGCGGCCAGCGCGACCGAGGCCGCGAAGGCGATCGCGTCGAGGCGCAGGGTGAATCCCATGAGCCGACGCAGGCCCTCGTGATCGCGTCGCGCCATCAGCCCGGCGCCGTAGCGCGTCACCGCCGCCCAGCTCTCGAAGCGCAGGAGGCCCGCCACGACGCGGACGTAGGCCTGCAGCAGCACGACGACGCCGAAGCCCTCGATCCCGACCGCACGCACCGCGAGCACCGTGGCCGCGAGGTGCAGCGGCCCCGCCAGCGCCCGCCCGCCGAGGATCACCCCGGCGTTTCGCCGCAGCCGCGGCCAGATGGCCTCCGTCGTCGCGTCCTCGCCCCGCATCGCCGTCCCCGCGCCGAACCGTCGTCGCCGCATAGGGCGGCGGGCCATTGCCCGCAAGCGCGTCGCGCGGATACCATGCGGCCTTCTGCGACGGGAGGCGGCCCATGACCGACACGGTTTTCATCCACACCAACGCGCGGCAGATGGCCGGCGCGATCGTGGCGCGTCATTCGCTGAAGCGCCGCTCGGCCCGGCCCGAGGCCTTCGAGGTGGAGATCCTCCGGCGCGAGGATTTCCCGCTGTTCGACGCCTACGAGGGCCGGCGCTTCCTGCGCGCCGGCGGCTGGCGGGTCTGGCGCAACGACGATCTGCAGAGCTTCACGCCGGTACGCTTCAGCCCGCCCGAGCGGATGGGATACGAGGGCAGGGCGATCGTCGTGGACCCCGACGTCTTCGCGGTGGGCGACGTCATGGAGCTGTTCGGGCGGGACATGCAGGGCAAGGCGATCCTCGCCCGCCCGCGGCCCGGCCACAACGGACGCGACGACTACGTCGCGACCTCGGTGATGCTGCTCGACTGCGCGAAGCTGCCCCATTGGGACATGGCGCGCAACTTCGAGCGGATGTTCCGGGGCGAGCTGGACTACGAGGACTG
>DATFKM010000368.1:0-2284 GCA_035268645.1 Paracoccaceae bacterium
CGCCCATGAGAAGCTGCGCATCTTCGAGGAGAGCTTGGCGCCGGGCGAGTCCGTCTCCGCGGTGGCCAGGCGCGTCGGCGTGGCGCCGAACCCTTTGTTCCGGTGGCGCAGGCTGATGGACGAGGGGGCCGCCATGGCCGCGGGATCGAACGAGCCGGTGGTCGGCGCCTCCGAGGTCCGCAGGTTGGAGGACCGCGTCCGCGACCCGGAGCGCCTGCTCGGCCGCAAGACGATGGAGACCGGGATGCTGCGGGAGGCGCTGGCGAAGACACAGGCGGAAAGACCGAGGTGGCGGCCGCCGTCGCCGCCGCAGGACGATTCCCGATGGGCGGGGTGGCCGATGCCCTGGACGTCGGCCGCTCCCGGCTTCACGCGAGGACGGCGGGGCGGTCGAAGCCTCGAGGGCCATACCGAAGGCGGAGGACGCCGAGCCGCCGCCCGCGCCGCGCAAGCTCGTCGATGCCGGGCCGACCCACGGATGCCGGCGGATCACGGCGCTCCCGAACAGGCGGCGCCGAGGGGCCGGCCTCGCGCCGGTCGACCGCAGGAGGGTTCTGCGCATCCTAGGCCGGCATGGCCTGACGCTGCAGCCCTGCACGGGCCGCCACGAAGGCCGGACCATCCCCGCCGCCGTCGCCGCGTCAGCCCGGCTCATGCCGTCCGGTGCGGTGGCGATCGCCAGCAGCCGCCGCGCCGCCCGGTTGCTCCGTTCGCGCGCCGCCAGCGCCCGCAGCTGCTCGGCCGTCAGATCGTCCCGGATCTCCAGCGCTCGGCCCATGTCGCCTCCGTCTCCCCGCCTCGGGCGACAGAATCACGGATCAGGGCGCGCGGGAATCCCCAAGGCGAGTCAGGCCTTTCGCGCGGCGGTATCACTCAACCGTGCACCGGGGGACGGAGGCCATGCCCCGAGGCCTCCGACGTCAGAAGCGCCCATCGCGCAGTCGCTTAGCCAAATCGTCGCGACAACGAGGCCGACGCGGCGCCGCCTCGAGCACGCATGACCGCTGGGCATCGGATGCCCGCACTGCGTCGTTCACCCGACCTCCGTGCTTACTTATACCGCGTCCGCTTGGGGGCTCGAAGGAGACCTTCGCTGCGGAGGGCGCCGAAGTCTGCTCGGCGGACATTCCTGCCGCTCATGACTCAGACTCCCAAGTCTGCTAGCCCGGATTATGCATCTGGGTTGGCGGGTGTAGCGCAAGCCCATGATCCGGCGTGGATTTTGGGTTCTGAAGCCAAACCTTGCGGATCGGCAGGACCATGCCCGCCACGATCGAGACCACGCCGCCGTTGCCGGGCCTGTCACCGGTGAACGGCAAGGCGGTGAGCGCCCGTTTCGACGGCGGCTCGCTGTCCTCGGACGCGGGACTGCCGGCGCTGCGCGAGGCGGAGCGGCGGCTTAACGTGGGCGGGAAGCTGGCGGCCTGCCTTTACGATCGCCGCGACCCCGCCCGCACGCTGCACGGCGCCGCCGACATCCTGCGCTTCCGGATGCCGATGATCGCGGCGGGCCACGAGGACGGCATCGACGCCAACGCCCTGCGCGCCGAGCCGGTGTTCAAGATGGCGCTGGAGCGGTCGCCCGGCGCGCGCGACCTCTGCTCGCAGTCCACCGTCGGCCGGCTCGAGAACCTGCCCGATCGGCGCATGCCGCTGAAGATGGGCCGCGCCATGGTCGGGCTCTGTTGCGCCGGCTTCGCTCAGGTCCCGCGGCACATCACGCTCGACATCGACGACGCCTTCGACGCCGTCCATGGCGGCCAGCAGCTTCGGCTGTTCGACGCCCACCATGACGACTGCGGCTTCCAGCCGATCATGGTGTTCGACGGCGCCGGGCGGTTCGTGGCGACGGCGCTGCGCCCGGCCAAGCGTCCGAAGGGGCGCGAGATCGCCGCGCATCTGCGTCGGCTGATCCGCGAGATCCGCAGCCACTGGCCGCGCGTGGAGATCCTGATCCGCGGCGACGGGCACTGCTGCGCGCCCGAGATGCTCGACCTGTGCCGCGCGAGGAGCGTGAACTTCATCCTCGGGCCGCCGACCAACAACGTGCCGCGCCGCCATGCGGCGACGCTGGAGGCCTCCACCACCGTCCGCGGCGAGGCCGCCGAGGGCGCCACGATCCGCCGCTTCAAGGAGTTCCACGATGGCGCAGGCTCTTGGAGCCGGGTCGAGCGGATCGTCGCCCGCGTCGAGGCGGGCCCCCGCGGCTGCGACACCCGCTTCATCGTCACCAGCCTGACCAAGGGCGCCGGCAGGACGCTCCACGAAGGCGTCCATTGCGCCC
>DATFKM010000369.1:0-3672 GCA_035268645.1 Paracoccaceae bacterium
GTCGCCGGACCCGCCTCTCCGCCTGCCGGCGACGCCGTGCGCCGCGCCTCAGGCCCGGCGCGCGCGGCGAAGTCCGGCGAGCGCGCCGAGACCGGCGAGCAGCGCCAGCCCCGCCGCCGGCAGCGGCACGGCATCGATCTGCCCGCGGATCTCGCCGGCGTTGAAGGCGAGGGTGTGGACGTTGAGATAGAGCCCGCCGCTCTTCAGCGCGAAGAGGCTGTCCGCGAGCGAGGCGAAGCCGTCGTCGCCCGGCCCCCACTCGCTCAGCACCGTGAATCCGCCCGCGACGGGCGTGAACACGGTGTCCGGGTCCGTCGTGCCGATCCCGGCGCCATAGACGCTGAAGGCGATCGAGCCGTTGGCGCCCGCCGGCGCGGCATGGATGTGGATGCCGAGGACGTCGTCGGCGGCGATCCCCTCCACCGTCATGTCGAGCGAGAGCCGCGTCTCCGACGCGTCGAGCCCGAGCAGGGCGAAGCCCGAGGCCGCGGTCGTCACCGGCGGAACCTCCTGCGCCCCGTCGAGGAAGGCCTCGTAGAAGGTGAGCGCCTGCGCCCCGCCGGCGGAGGCGAGGCCGAGCGCGCCGGCGAGCGCGAGACTGAGGGCGATGCGGATCATGGGGATCTCCTCCGACGGGACCGTTGGGTCGCGAGGGGAGTCTAGATCAGAAACGCGCCGCCGCAACGCAGGATGCGGTCCGAAAGCCCCGTCCGCGTCCAAGGCGCCGGGAACGATCCCGGAACGTCGCCGCGATCCGTGCGGAACGAACCCCGAACGCGAAAGGGCGGCCCGCCGGGCCGCCCCTCCGATCGCAGCGTCAGGCCGAGGCGCCGTCGCTCACTCGCCGGTCGGCGGGGTCGGCAGCGCGCGGCCGCCGGAGACGCCCGCCTTCGGCCGGAAGTTGGTCTTCTCCGCGATGCGGGCCGACTTGCCCCGCCGCTCGCGCAGGTAGTACAGCTTCGCGCGGCGTACCCGGCCGCGGCGCACCACCTCGATCGCGGCGATGTTGGGCGAATGGATCGGGAACACGCGCTCCACCCCCTCGCCGAAGCTGATCTTTCGGACCGTGAAGCTGCCGCCGATGCCGTTGCCGCCCTTGCGCGCGATCACGACGCCCTCGAAGGCCTGCACGCGGGTCCGGGTGCCCTCGGTCACCTTGTAGCCGACGCGCACCGTGTCGCCGGCCGCGAAATCCGGAATGGTCTGGCCGAGCTCGGCGGCGTGCTCGCGCTCCAGCGTCTCGAGAAGGTTCATGACCTCTCTCCTTCGTCACGGCGGGTCGCGCCCGCCTGTTTCTCGCCGCCCGAGCGCTCCGGCGCTTCCGCGGGCTCCGACCTCTCCGAAGAGAGCGCCCGCCAGAGATCGGGTCGTCTTTCCTGCGTCAGCCTTTCGGCCGCTTCGCGCCGCCAGCGGGCGATCTCGGCGTGATGGCCGGAGAGGAGCGTCTCCGGGATCGCACGCCCCTCCCACATGGCGGGCTTCGTGTAGTGCGGCGCCTCGAGCAGCCCGTGGGCGAAGGATTCCTCCTCCACGGACGCCGCGTTGCCGAGAACGCGGGGGATAAGCCGAACCGTCGCGTCGATCAAGGCCATCGCGGCGATTTCGCCACCCGTCATCACGAAATCGCCGACCGAGACTTCGATCATGCCGCGCGCCTCGACCACGCGCTGATCCACGCCCTCGAATCGACCGCAGAGCAGGGTGACCCCCGGGCCTTCCGAAAGCGCACGGGCGAAAGCCTGGTCGAAGGGCCGCCCGCGAGGCGAGAGCAGCAGCGTCGGACCGGGCCGCGGACCGGCGTCGAGCGCCGCGGCGACCACGTCGGGGCGCAGCACCATGCCCGGGCCGCCCCCGGCGGGCGGGCCGTCCACCGTGCGATGCCGGCCGAGGCCGAAGCGGCGCAGATCCACCGTCTCCAGCCCCCAAAGCCCTTCCGCCAGCGCACGGCCGAGCAGCGAGGCGCCGAGCGGGCCGGGAAACAGTTCCGGGAAAAGGGTCAGCACGGTGGCTCGCCAGGCCCCGGGCGCCGACGACCGCTCCATCAGATCTCGCGGTGCGGACGAGGCGGCGATCGAGATGCGCCCGTGCGAGCGGGCGCGCCCTGCGCGACGGGCGCGGTCCACGGCGGGCGCGTCGGTCTCGTCAGGGGGCCCGCCGAGGGTCACGGACGCTCCTTCCCCTCGGCGTCTGCCGGCGCGGCGTCGTCCGGGAGCAGGCCCGCCGGCGGGTCCACCACGATGCGCCCCGCGGCGAGATCGACGGTCGGCGCGGCCTCCCGGGTGAAGGGCAGCATCACCGGCTGGCCGAGACGCGGACCGAAGATCTCGAGCATGTCGCCGGCTCCGAAATCATGGACCGCGCGAACCCGGCCGAGCGGCGCGCCGCCCGGGTCCACGACCTCGAGGCCGACCAGATCGGCGTGATAGAATTCATCGTCGGGCAGGGCCGGCAGCCGCGCCCGCGGGGCGTAGAGGCGCCGGCCCCGCAACGCCTCGGCGTCCTCGCGTGTCTCCACCCCCGAGAGGCGCGCGGCGAAGCCGTTCTTCACCGGACGGGTGAGCCTCACCTCGTAGCTGCGCCCCGCCTCGTCCGAGAGCGGGGCATAGTCGGCGATCGCCGCGGCGTCGGCGCAGAACGACTTCAGGCGCACCTCGCCCCTGACGCCGAAGGCCCCGGCGACGGCGCCGACGCAGATGCTGTCGCTGTCCGGCATGGATCCGTCCCTCGGCGCACGAGGCCCGCAGCGGGCCGCCCGTCGCCCCTCCGTCGCCGGTCCGGGCGCACCCGGCGGAGCGGAGAGCGGCGGCGGGCGCCCGGCGCCGGGCTCATTCGGCGGCGGCGTCCTCGGCCGGGGTCTCGGCGCCGGACGTGGCGGACTCGGCCTCCGCGGCGGCCGCCGCCACGGCGGCGGCCTTCTCCTCGCGCTCCTTCGCCCGCTCCTGCGCCTTCTTGCCCGGCTGCGCCTTCTTGAGGTTGGCGCGCACCGGCTTCTCCCGCACGCCGGCGGCTTCGAGGAAGCGGGCCACGCGGTCGGTCGGCTGGGCGCCCTTGGCGATCCACTCCTGGATCCTCTCGACGTCGAGCTTCACGCGCTCCTCGGAATCCTTCGGCAGCAGCGGGTTGTAGATGCCCAGCTTCTCGATGAAGCGGCCGTCGCGCGCCATGCGGCTGTCGGCGGCGACGACGCGGTAGAACGGGCGCTTCTTGGTGCCCCCGCGGGCGAGGCGGATCTTCATGGCCATCGGTGTTCTCCTTCAGGCGGTTTCGGGGGCCGGCCCCTCGTGGCCGGCGGTCTCGGCGATCCGCTCGTGGTGGCGGATCACTTCCTGGATCACGAAGGCGAGGAACTTCTTCGCGAATTCGGGGTCGAGCTCGGCGTCCTCGGCGAGGCGCTGGAGACGCTCGATCTGGCGCGCCTCGCGCGAGGGGTCGGCGGGCGGCAGGCCGTGCGTCGCCTTGAGCCGGCCCACCGCCTGCGTCGCCTTGAAGCGCTGGGCGAGGGTGTAGACGAGGATCGCGTCGAGATTGTCGATGTCCCCGCGGAGCCCGATCAGGATCTCCTCGGCGCGCGCGGCGTCGTCGGTCATGCGGCGGTCTCCTCGGCGAGGGCCGGCGGCGGCGGGTGGCGCCAGAGGCGTGCGGACCAGCCGTCCTCGGGATGGGTCCAGTCGG
>DATFKM010000370.1:0-7788 GCA_035268645.1 Paracoccaceae bacterium
GATCGGATGCGGTTCGACCCGCCCGAGCCCAGCGCCACCGCGCTCCCGTCCTCCGCGTCCAGGATCGTCGGCGCCATCATCGAGGCGAGCCGCACGTCCGGGCGCCAGCGGTCCAGCCCCTCCGGCAGCAGATCCTCCTCGCCCAGCATGTTGTTGGGCATGATCCCCGTGCCGGGCGCGATCATCCCGCAGCCCTCGCCGTTGGAGAGGGTCAGCGCCGCCGCCATGCCCTTCGCGTCCACCGCCGAGACATGCGTGGTCCCCCGCACCGAGGCCGGCGCCCCCGCCAGCGCCCGCCACCGCGCCAGGCTCTCGTCGGAGAGCAGGCCCGAGAGCGCCTCCTCCCCCGCCTCCAGCCGCGCCCGTCGCGTCAGCGCGAAGGCCCGCGCCAGCGCCGCAGCGCCGGGCCGCTCCCCCAGCAGCTCCAGCGCGAAGGCGATCAACGTGCCGCCGAGGCTCGGCGCCGGGTTCAGCGCCACCCGCCGCCCGCCGCGCCGCACCACCAGCGGCTCGCGCCAAAGCGCCCGCCAGCGGCGCAGATCCGTCGCCGTCAGATGCCCGCCCTCGCCCGTCAGCGCCAGCAGCGCCTGCGCCAGTTCCCCCTCCTGCGCGAAGCGCGGCCCCTCGCGCGACCAGACGTCGAGCGCGTCGGCGTAGTCCGGATTGGCGAGCCGCGCCCCCGCGCCCAGCACCGCCCCCTCCGGCGCATAAAGCGCCCGCGCCTCCGCCGTCGCGGTGTAGATCGGCGCGACGACGGTCAGCAGATGCGCCTGAAACTCCGACAGCGGCGCGCCCTTCGCCGCCGCCTCCACCGCCGGGCGCGCCAGCTCGACCATCGGCACGCGCCCGAAGCGCTCATGCGCCTCCGCCAGCCCCACCGCCACGCCGGGCGTCGCGATCGAGGCCGCGCCGATGTGGAAGCGCTGCCGCGTCTCGCCGAAATCGGCCTCGACCTCGCGCAGATCCCATTCGCCCTCGGGCCGGCGCGCCCGCGGCGTCTGCACGAAGAAGTCGAGCAGGCGCAGCCGCCCCCCGGGCTCGCGCAGCATCAGGAAGCCCCCGCCCAGCAGCCCGGCCAGCACCGGCTCCACCGCCGTCGCGGCCAGCGCGCCGGCGATGCAGGCGTCCACCGCCGTCCCCCCGGCGGCCAGCGCCTCGGAGGCGGCCTCGGCCGACACGGCATGACCGGCGGCGACGGCGTGACGGGGCATGGCGCGATCTCCCGAATGGTCCAGGACCCGGCGTGCGATGCCTCGCCCGGCCGCTCCGCGCAAGGGCCGGGCGCGACCCGATGGCACGCCACGCGCTCGTGAGCGCCGCGCGCGCCGCACGCCATTGTGCGCAGGCCGCCGGGGCGGTATCTCCGAAGGCATGGTCGCCCGGGACGTCTCGATCTGGAAATTCGCCAACCCGGCCCGCTTCATGCGGCTCTCGGGCGCGCTGCTGCCCTGGGTCTCGGCGGCCGCGGCGGTCACGCTGACCCTCGGCCTCGTCTGGGGCTTCTTCTTCACGCCGGACGACTACCAGCAGGGCTCCACCGTCAAGATCATCTACATCCACGTCCCCGCCGCGACGATGGCGATCAACGTCTACGCGATGATGGGGGTGATGAGCCTGATCTGGCTGATCCGCCGCCACCACGTCTCCGCCCTCGCCGCCAAGGCCGCGGCGCCCGTCGGCGCGGCGATGGTGCTGATCGCGCTCGTCACCGGCGCGCTCTGGGGCCAGCCGATGTGGGGCACCGCCTGGGCCTGGGATCCGCGGCTCACCAGCTTCCTGATCCTCTTCTTCTTCTACGTCGGCTACATCGCCCTCTGGGCCGCGATCGACGACCCGGACAGCGCCGCGGACCTCACCTCGGTCCTCTGCCTCGTCGGCTCGGTGTTCGCCGTCGTCTCCCGCTACGCCGTCTATTTCTGGAGCCAGGGGCTCCACCAGGGCTCCTCTCTCAGCCTCGACAAGGAGACCAACGTGGCCGACGTGTTCTGGCGCCCGCTGGTGATCTGCCTCGCCGGCTTCTTCCTGCTGTTCCTCGCGCTCCTGCTGCTGCGCGTGCGGACCGAGATCCGCCTGCGCCGCGCCCGCGCCATCCGCCTGGCGGCGGGGGAGGGCGCGTGATGCCCGATCTCGGCCCCTATTCGGCCTACGTGCTCGGCTCCTACGCCGCCGCGCTCGGGCTTCTCGCCGCGCTGGTGATCGCCTCGCTCCGCGCCTCGGCCCGCGCCAGGGCCGAACTCGAGCGGCTCGAGGCGCGCCACGGCCGCAGGCGCGCGTCATGAGGCGTCCTCCCCTCTGGGCCGCGATCCCGCTGATCCTCGTCCTCGCCTTCGGCGTGCTCGCCTGGACGATGCTGGGCCGCGACAAGGACACGCTGCCGAGCGTCCTGATCGACCGGCCGGCCCCGAACATGGACCTGCCGCCGCTCGAGGAAGGGGGCGAGGGGCTCACCACCGCCATGCTCCAGGCCGACGGCGTCAAGCTGGTCAACGTCTGGGCGAGCTGGTGCGGTCCCTGCCGGGTGGAGCATCCGGAGCTTATGCGCCTCGAGGAGATGGGCGTCACCATCCACGGGCTGAACTACAAGGACCGGCCCGCCAACGCGAAGGGCTTCCTCGAGGAACTCGGCGATCCCTACGCCAGCGTCGGCGTCGACGAGCGCGGCCGCGCCGGCATCGAATGGGGCGTCTACGGCGTGCCCGAGACCTTCGTGGTCGACGGCGACGGCCGCATCGCCTTCAAGCATGTCGGCCCGATCCAGAACGACGACCTCGAGTCGAAGATCCTTCCGGCGATGCGCGCCGCAGGCTGGAGCGCGCCCGAAGGCTAGCCCTTCTCCTCCAGCCCGTGGCGCTTCAGCACGCCCATCTGGCTCATCACGAAGCCGAAGGTCAGAGCGGGGCTGGCGAAGGTCTTGAAGCTGACCCAGAACGCCTCCGTCTGCGTGCGCCACACCGCCTCGTTCAAGACGGCGAGGAACACGAAGAACAGCGCCCAGCGCTTCGTCAGGATCGTCCAGCCGGCGTCCGTCATCGGCAGCGCGTCGCCCATCAGGTCCTTCAGGTAGGACCGCCCCCGCGTCAGCCCGAAGCCCAGCGCCCCGGCGAAGATCAGGTTCACGATGGTCGGCTTCATCTTGATGAAGGTCGCGTCCTGAAGCCACAGCGTCAGGCCGCCGAACACCACGACCATCACCGCCGTCACCACCGCCATCTTCGGCAGGCTGCGCGTCAGCCACCACGAGGCGACGAGCGCGGCGAGGATCGTCGGGATGAACACCGCCGTCGCGGTGTAGATGTCGCTGCGGGTGTAGGTGACGAAGAAGACGGCGATGGGGCCGATCTCCAGCGCCAGCTTCAGGAACGGCGAGGGTGAGGTGGTCTGGGTCATGCGCTCGACCTAGCCCGCCGCGCGCCGCCCGTCGAGCGTTTCGCGCGGGCCGCAGGGCCGATCGCCGGCGCCGCGGCCGCCGCGTCCGGCCGCGGTTCCGCGAGCCCGCAGCTCAGTCCGCCGCCGGCCCGCCGGGCCGCTGCGCGTGCAGCGCCAGCAGCTGCAACGCCACCGTCGCTCCCGCCAGCGCCGTGATCTCCGCCACGTCGTAGGCCGGCGCGACCTCGACCACGTCCATCCCCTGAAGATCGATCCCCGCCAGTCCGCGCAGGATCGCCAGAGCCTGCCAGGTCGCAAGGCCCCCGACGACCGGCGTCCCGGTCCCCGGCGCGAAGGCCGGGTCGAGGCCGTCGATGTCGAAGGTCAGATGCACCGGCGCGTCGCCCACCCGCGCCCGGATCGCCTCCACCGTCGCCGCGACGCCCCGCTCGTGCACCGCGACCGCGTCCCAGACCTGCATTCCCTTGTGATCGTCGTAATGCGTGCGGATGCCGACCTGTATGGAGCGCGCCGGATCGACGGCGCCCGCCTCCACCGCCGTGTGGAACATCGTCCCGTGATCGATCCAGTCGGCCGGCGCCGCGTAGGTGTCGGCATGGCTGTCGAACTGGACCAGCGCCACCGGCCGCCCGAGTCGCTCCGCCTCCGCCTTGATGACCGGCCATGAGCAGTAATGGTCGCCGCCCAGCATCAGCGGCGTCGCCCCCGCGTCGAGGATCGCGCCGGCCGCGGCCTCGATCGCGCCCGGAATCTCCATCGGGGCCCCGTGGGGGATGTGCACGTCGCCCCAGTCCACCACCCGCATCACCTCCAGCGGATCGAAGCCCGAGGGCCAGAGCCGCGACCAGCTCAGCTGCGCCGAGGCCGCGCGGATCGCCCGCGGCCCGAACCTCGCCCCCGGCCGGTTCGAGACCGACTGGTCGAACGGCACGCCCATCACCGCGACGTCGACCCCCTCCAGCCGTCGGGCATAGGGCCGCCGGCAGAAGCTGAGCGCGCCGGAGAACATCTGCTCGTCATGGCTCGGCGTGCGCGGATCGTCGGCGAGGAAGGCGTGGTCCTTGCGGTGCGGGTCGCTCATCTCGGGCCCTCGTCGGCTGCATCGGTCGGGAGGGAGCGTCGCGTGCCCCGCCGCCCGGCGCAACGCCGCGCAGCTTCCGGCGACCGGGGCGCGGCCACGCTTGCCGTCGCGCGCCACCTGTGATCACGATCGCGCATGACCCTCGTCCCCGATCTGCCGCCGACGCCCGCCGAACCCGCCGCCGGCCCTGCGCACGAACGGGTCTACAAGGCGCTCCGCCGCCGCATCCTCGTCGGCGACATGAAGCCGGGCGAGGCGCTGACGCTCCGCGGCGTCGCCGCCGATCTAGGCGTCTCGATGACCCCGGCGCGGGAGGCGGTGCGCCGCCTCGCGGCCGAGGGCGCGCTCGCCATCTCCGCCTCCGGCCGCGTCTCCACCCCGGTGCTGACGCCGCAGCGGATCGAGGAGCTGGCCGCGATCCGCACCCTGCTGGAGCCCGAACTCGCCGCCCGCGCCCTGCCCCGCGCGCATCTGAGCCTCGTGGAGCGCCTCGGCCGCATGGACGCCGAGTTGGAGCGCCTGCGCCGCGAGGGCGACGTCGCGGGCTGGCTCCGCGGCGATCTCGACTGGCGGCGCACCCTCTACCTCCGCGCCCACGCGCCCGCGATGCTGGCGCTGGCCGAGACGGTCTGGCTGCAGTCGGCGCCCAGCCTCCGCGCCCATCACGCCCGCCGCGGCCTCGGCCGCGCGCCGAGTCTCCGCCGCAAGGCCCTCGCGGCGCTGGCGGCGGGCGACGAATCGGGCCTCCGGCTTGCGGTGCGCGAGGAGGTGCGCCAGACCCTGCTGACGCTGCTCGCGCCCGAAGGGCTCGACGCCGCCTGAGCCCGGAGCGCCCGATGAACAAGCCGAGCAACCTCCGCCCCACCGCCGCCTACCAGGCGATGGACGCGGCGCATCACTGGCACCCCTTCACCGACACCAAGGCGCTGAACGCCAGGGGCGCCCGCGTCATCGCCCGGGCCGAAGGCGTCTGGCTCGAGGACACCGACGGAAACCGCATCCTCGACGGCATGTCCGGCCTCTGGTGCGTCAATCTCGGCTACGGCCGGCCGGAGATCGTGGACGCGGTCGCCCGCCAGATGGGCGAGCTCCCCTACTACAACACCTTCTTCCAGACGACCCACCCGGCCGCGGCGGAGTTCGCCGAGGCGCTGACGGCCGAAGCCCCGGACCACGTCAACCGCGTGTTCTTCGCCAATTCGGGCTCCGAGGCGAACGACACCGCCTTCCGCCTCGCCCGCGTCTACTGGGACTGCCTCGGCAAGCCCTCGAAGAAGACCTTCATCGCCCGCACCAACGGCTATCACGGCTCCACCGTCGCCGCGGCGTCCCTCGGCGGCATGGCCGGGATGCACGCCCAGTCGGGCCTGCCGATCGAAGGGATCCGCCACATCCCCCAGCCCTACTGGTTCGGCGAAGGCCGTCCCGAAGGGCTGTCGCCCCAGGATTTCGGCCTCGCCCGCGCGCGCGAGCTGGAACAGGCCATCGACGAAATCGGCGAGGAGAACGTCTGCGCCTTCATCGCCGAGCCGATCCAGGGCGCCGGCGGCGTCGTGATCCCGCCCGAGACCTACTGGCCCGAGATCGCCCGCATCTGCCGCGAGCGGGAGATCCTCCTGATCGCCGACGAGGTCATCTGCGGCTTCGGCCGCACCGGAAACCGATGGGGCTCCGAGACCTACGGCATCGAGCCCGACCTGATGACCATCGCCAAGGGCATGACCTCCGGCTACCTCCCGATGGGCGGCCTGATGATCTCCGACCGCGTGGCCGACGTCGTCATCGACCGCGCCGGCGAGTTCTTCCACGGCTACACCTATTCCGGGCATCCCGCCGCCTGCGCCGCCGGCCTCGCCACCCTCCGCATCATGCGCGAGGAAGATCTGGTCGGGCGCGTGAGGGACATCCTCGCGCCGAAGCTCGCGACCCTCTGGACCGCGCTCGGCGACCATCCCCTCGTCGGCGAGGCCCGCACCAAGGGCTTTCTCGGCGCGCTCGAACTGGTGCAGGACAAGCGCACCGGCGCACGCTTCCCCGCCTCGGCCGCCGCGGGCACGCGCGCCCGCGACCTGGCGGTCGAGCACGGCCTGGTCATGCGCGCCGTGGGCGACACGCTGGTGATCTCGCCGCCCTACGTCATCGCGGAGGACGAGCTCGACGACCTCGCCGCGCGCGCGCGCGGCACGCTGGACGCCCTCGCGGACGCCCTCTCCGCCGCGGGCCGCGCATGAGCGCCCGCCGCCGCGGCGCGGACGAGGCGGAGGCCGAACCTCCGAGCCTCCTCCGGCGCATCCTGCGCATCGGGCTCGGCGGCGCGCTCGCCGTCGCGATCCTGCTCTCGTTCCTCCCCGGCGAGACGCCCGGCATACTCCCCCCGCCCCCCGTCGCGCCCGGCTCGACGGCGGAGGAGGTCGTCGCCAGCGTCCTCGCCTCCGAGCGTCTGATCGACGGCATCCGCGAAGGCGCCGCGAAGGAGGTGGTCTGGGCCGGCGCGCCGGGCGAGGTGACGCCCCTCTCGGTCGTCTACGTCCACGGCTTCTCGGCCACCAAGGCCGAACTCCGCCCGGTGCCCGACCGCGTGGCCGAGGCGCTCGGCGCCAATCTCTTCCTCACCCGCCTCGCCGGCCACGGCCGCACCGGCGAGGCGCTCGGCCGCGCCGAGGCCAGCCACTGGATGCTCGACATGGCCGAGGCCCTGGCCGTCGGCAAGGCGATCGGCGAGCGCACGCTGGTGATCGCCACCTCCGCCGGCGCAGCCCTCGCCGCCGTCTCGGCGGTGGAGCCCGCCGGCCGGGACGGCGTCGCCGGCTACGTCCTCGTCTCCCCCGCGTTCGAGCTGCAGGCCTCCGGCGCACGCCTGCTGCGCCTGCCCTTCGCGAGGACGCTCGCGCCGCTGATCCTCGGCCCCGAACGCGCCTGGGAGCCGCGCAACGCCGCCCACGCCGAAGGCTGGACCGCGCGCTACCCGACCGAGGCGCTGGTCCCGCTCGCCGGCCTCGTCGACGCCGCCGCCCTGACCGACTACGCGACCGCCTCCGCCCCGGCCCTGTTCCTGCTCTCGGACGAGGACCGCGTCGTGGACCCCGAGGCCGCGCGCGAGATCGCCCGGCGCTGGGGCCCGGCCCCGGGCGCCGCCGTGGTTCCGATCGCGCTCGCGCCCGGCGACGACCCGGACGCCCACGTCATCGCCGGAGACGCCCTCAGCCCCGGCTCGACCGAACGCGTGACCGAGGCGATCCTCGACTGGGCCGCGCGCGAGGGCCTCGCCGCGCCCGCCGCGGAAGCCCCCGGCGCGGAGGAGGGCTGACCCGACCGGCCCC
>DATFKM010000371.1:0-4989 GCA_035268645.1 Paracoccaceae bacterium
GGCCCCCGGCGAGGATCAGAGGCAGAAAGCCGCCGAAGGTCGTCACGGTGGTCGAGACGATGTGGCGCGCGGCGCCGAGCGTCACGTCGGCCATCGCGACGCGGTCGCCGGCGGCGGCGCGCGGATCCTGCTGCAGCGCGGTGAAGAGCACGATGGCGGCGTTGACCGAGACGCCGACGGCGCCGATCACGCCGATCACCGCGTTGATGCCGAAAGGCATCCCCATGACGGCGAGCGAGAGCAGCGAGAGCCCGGCCGAGAGGCCCATCACCACCGTCGCCGCGGCGGCGAGGCGGAAGGAGCCGAACACCACCACCAGCGTCGCGGCGGAGAGGGTGACGATCAGGCCGATCGGCGCCATGAGATGGCCGATCACCTCGGCCCGCGCGTCGGAATCGCCGCCGACCTCGAGGCGATAGCCCGGCGGCGGGTCGAAGCCGGCGGCCTCGAGTTCGGCCTCGGCCGCGGCCAGCGCGGCCTCGGGCAGCACGCCCCAGGGGACGAAGCCCTGCACGGCGTTCATGCGCTCGCCGCCCCGACGGGTGATCGCGGTCTCGGCGGGCACGAGGCGCACCTCGCCCAGCGCGCCGAGCGGCACGCGCGCGCCCGAGGGCGCGACGATCTCGAAGCGTGCGAGGTAGCCCGGATCGGCGCGGGCGGCGTCCGGCACGCGGACCGTGATCGCCAGCTCCTCCGAGCCCTCCAGCATCGAGCCGCCGGCGGCGCCGCTCAGCGCGGCGTCGAGCTGGCGCGCGATCTCGGAGAGGCTGAGCCCGGCGAGGCGGGCGGCGGCTTCGTCCAGCGCGACCTCGAGCTTCGGCGCCCCGCCTTCGAGCGTGGTGCGCACCACGGTGATCTGCGGCGCGCCGGCGACGATGCGGCGCATCTCCTCGCCGAGGGCGCGGAGCGTGGCGGGGTCGGGGCCGTAGAGGCGCAGCTCCACCGGCGCCTCCACGGGCGGTCCCTGCTTGAGCTCCTGCACCAGGACGCGGGCGCCGGGCGCGGCCTCCGGCAGGCTCGCGCGGAGTTCGGGGACGAGGCGGGCGACGGCCTCCGCGCTTTCGGCGGTGACGAGGGCGCGCGCGTAGCCGGGCGCGCGGTCCACGTCCATCGTCATGTTGTAGTAGAAGCTCGGCGCGCTGGCGCCGATCACCCAGGCGACGCTCTCGACGCCGGCCGCCGCGTCGAGGCGGGCGGCGAGGGCGCGCGTCGCGGCCTCGGTCCGCGCGAGGGCGGCGCCCGGCGGGAGCTGCACGTCGACGTGGAACTGGTCGCGCTCCACCGCCGGGAAGAACTGCGGCGTCAGCGTCGGGAAGGCGAGCAGGCCGGCGACCGGCAGCACCAGCGACCAGGCGAGGGCGGCGACGGGACGGCGGAGCGCGAGGCGGAGCGCGGCGCCGGCGGCGCGGCCGAAGGCGCCGCCGCCCAGCCCTTCCGCCGCGAAGCGCGCGAGGACGCCGCGGGCGGGCGCGCGCGCCGGATCCGGCAGCAGCCGGCCGGCGAAGGCGGGCGTGAGCAGGAGCGCGATCGCCAGCGACCAGCTCAGCATCACGATCACCGCGACGGCGATGGAGCCGACGAAGTCGCCCGCCGGCCCCGGCAGGATCGCCATCGGCAGGAAGGCGAGCGCGGTGGTGACGGTGGAGGCGAGGAGGGGGCCGGCGAGGCGCGAGACGGCCTCGTCCGCCGCCGCGGCGCGCGAAAGGCCGGCGGCGAGGCGGCGGCGGATCTCGTCGGTCATCACGATGGCCGCGTCGACCAGCAGACCGAGCGCCACGATCATGCCGGTCAGGCTCATCTGGTGCAGCGGCACGCCGATCAGGTTCAGCGTCGCGAGGCTGGCGAGCGCGACCAGCGGCAGCACCAGCGCCACCACCATGGCGGCGGCGAAGCCGAGGGTCAGCAGCAGCACCGCGACCACCAGCGCGACGCCGAGCGCCATGTTCAGCGCGACGCCGGTCAGACGCTCGGCCGTGTAGCCGGACTGGTCGAAGATCAGCCGATGCTCGAGTCCGCCGGGCAGCGCCGCCTCCCAGTCCGCGATCTCGGCCCGGATCCGGTCCATCCAGGGTCCGACCTGACGGCCGTCCTCCATCTTGGCGGCGATCAGCACGGCCGGGCGCCCGTCGACCCGCGCCAGCGCGGAGGGCGGGTCGGCGGCGCCCTTGGTCACCCGCGCGACGTCTTCGAGGCGCGTCGCGGCGCCGTCCGGTCCGACGGCGACGGGGATCCGGCGGATGCGGTCGAGCGTGGCTATTCCGCCCTCCACCTCGACCAGCAGATCGGCCGCGCCGCCGCGCAGCCGACCGGCGGCGCGCTTGGCGTCGGCGCCCTCCACCGCGCGCGCGAGATCGGCCGCGGAGAGCCCGAGCGCGGCGAGGGCCGTCGGATCGGCCTCGACCGTCACCCGCTCCTCCGGCATGCCGAAGCTGCGCGCCAGCGAGACGCCGGGCAGGCCCCTGAGGCGGTCCTCGAGCGCCTCGGCGTGCCGGGCGAGGACCGCGGGCGGCACGGTGGCGTGCCGCGGCATGACGGCCGAGATCGCGGAGAAGGCGCCGGTGCGGTCGTCGTCGAAGTCGGGCTCGGGCACGCCGGGCGGCAGACGGGCGGCGACGTCGCCGAGAGCGTCGCGGATCTCGGAGAACACCTGCTCGATGCGGCCGGGGGGCGTGAAGTCCGAGAGTTCGATCGTGACCGTCGAGACGCCGGGGGCGGAGGTGGAGGCGACGGTCTTGATCTCCTCGATCTCGAACAGAGCCGCCTCGATCGGCTCGGTCACAAGCGCCTCGATCCGGCCGGGATCGGCGCCCGGCCAGGGCGTGACGATGGTGGCGAAGAGGTTGGTGATGGCCGGATCCTCCTGCCGGCCGATGGTGAGGAAGGCCGAGGCGCCGGCCGAGATCAGGACCAGCACCAGGAGCACGGCGAGGCGGGGCCGGCGGAAGAGCGGCGCGCGCATCGCCGGGGCTCCTTCGGAGGGGCCGCGGATCAGCGGCGGAGGGCGAGGAGGTCGTCGCGCCGGCCGCGCGGGCCCGCGGCGGGCCGCGGCGCGACGGGGTCGCCCGGGACCACGCGATGGGGGCCGGAGAGGATGGCGCGGGCGCCGTCGGCGAAGGAGCCGCGGACATAGGCGCGATCGCCGGCGAGGTGCAGCACCTCCACCGATTCGGGGCGGGCGACCGGGCCCGTCGCCTCCGCCGCGACGGTCATCACCGTCCAGAGGCCGCGCTCGCCCTCGCGCAGGGCCGAGAGCGGAAGCCAGGCGCCGCGCTCCTCGCGCGTCTCCTCCAGCTTCGCCTCGGCGGTCTCGCCGAAGGCCACGCGCTCTCCGGCGGGGAGCATCAGGTCCAGCAGAACGGCGCGGGTGCGCGTGGCGGGGTCGAGATCGGGCCGGATCGCGGCGACGACGGCGACGTGGGGGGCGCCGTCGATCTCGACCTCCACGAGGTCGTCGGTCGCGAGGCGCGCGGCGAGGCGCGCGGGCAGGCCCAGCCGGATCCGCGGGCGGTCGACCTCCACCAGCTCCAGCGCCGGGGCGCCGGCCGCGGCGACGGCGCCTTCGTGAACGTGGCGCGCGGCGATCTCTCCCGCGAAGGGCGCGCGCAGCACCGCGTCCTCGAGATCGAGGCGGACGCTGTCGCGCGCGGCGTCGAGGCGGGCATGCTCGGCCCCGAGGCGCTCGAGCTCCAGCCTCGCCTCGTCGAGGCGCTGTTCGGTCGCGTGGCCGCGCTCGCGCAGCGTCTCCTGGCGCGCGAGGGTGCGGCGCGAGAGTTCCGCGCGGGCTTCGAGCGCGGCGGCTTCGGCGTCGAGCTCGGCGAGGCGGGCCTCCAGCCGGTCGACGTCGAGCCGCGCCAGCGCCTGGCCGGGCGCGACGCGGTCGCCTTCCTCGACCAGCACGGCCTCGACGCGGCCTCCGAGGTCGAAGGCGAGGGCCACGGCGCGGGCCGCCTCGATCCGCCCGAGATGCCGGCTCTCGACCGGATAGGCGTCGTCGAGGCGGAGCGCGGCGGTCTCCACCGGGATCGCGGCCTCGGCCGCCGTCGGGGCGGCGGGACCGGTGCGCGCGTGCAGCGCGGCGGAGAGCCCGACGGCCGCCGCGCCGGCCGCGGCCACGAGGACGAGCGTGCCGGCGGCGCGCAGCAGCGGGCGGGCGGAGCGCGGCGAGCGGGACATTTTTGCAGGCCTCGTTCATGTTAGCGTTGCTAACTTTGTGAAAGACTCTTACTTGGCGGTCAAGCTCGAAATCAGGAGTGACCGCACGATGACGGACCGGACCGCCGACGTCCCCGTCCCCGCCGCAAGGCGGCGCTACCATCACGGCGACCTCGCCGAGGCGCTCGCCGCCGCGGCGGGCGAACTGATCGAGGAGGTGGGGCCGGCGCGCCTCAGCCTTTCCGAATGCTGTCGGCGGGCCGGGGTCTCCACCGCCGCGCCCTACAAGCACTTCCGCGACAAGGACGCGCTGATCGGCCGCGTGGCGCTCGAGGGTTTCGCCGCGCTGGCCGAGGCGACGGCGGCGGCGAAAGAGGCGCGGCGCGACGATCCGGCGGTCCGGCGGATCGCCGCGATGGGCTCGGCCTATGTGCGGTTCGCGCTGGCGCGTCCGGGCCTGTTCGGCCTGATGTTCGGCGCGGGGGCGGAGGCGGGCGGGGAGGATCCGGCGTTGGAGGCGGCGGGCCGGGCCTGCTTCTCGGTGCTGATCGACGAGGTGGCGGCGGCGATCGGCGACGACGACGGCGAGCGGGCCCGGCGTCTTTCCGCCGCCCTCTGGACCTTCGTGCACGGTGCGGCCGCCCTGGCGCAGGGCGGGAACTACGAGGCCGCCGGGATCGAGACCGACATCGACGCCATGATCGAGAACGCGACCGAGCGCCTTCTCGGGGAGCGCGCGTCCGACTGAACCTCAGCCCGGGCGCCCCGTCCGAACCGTCGACCGTTCTCGCGCCTCGGGCCGGCGTCGGCCGACCCGTGCACCTGCGCCGGCGGATG
>DATFKM010000372.1:0-2501 GCA_035268645.1 Paracoccaceae bacterium
CCCGCAGCGCCTCCATCTCGCGCTGGATGAAGGTCTGCGAGACCATCGGATGCTGGCCGGTCAGATAGGCGACCGGCCCGGCGACCACCGGATCGCACGCCGTCGTGCCGCCCTCGGGCCGCGGATCCTCCATCAACCGCCTCACCGTGCGCCGCCGCCCGCTGGCGTCTTGTACTCGATGATCCGCGCAGTCTCTCCGCGCCGTTTTCCGGCGTGATAGGCGTGCAGGCCCCGCAGCTGGGGAAACTTGGCGAGCATGGTGAAGACGCCGTAGAGCAGGGCGCGCCGCCAAGGTTCGCCGCGGGCGCAGCGGCGGTTGGCGGCGACGCGCAGGGCCATCAGAGGATAGGTCAGGGCACCCCCCGCCGCTAGAAGGGCGGGGACGGGCCAAGCGGCGCTTCCCGCCGCGGCGAGGACGGTCGCGAGGAGCGCGAAGGCCAGGATCGCCGCCGGAACCGCCAGCCCCCAGAGACGGATGCTGCGCGCCTCGCGGCGGTCGTGGCGCTCGGGGCCGTCGCCGAAGCGGTCCGCGCCCTCCGCGAAGGCCCAGCCGCTGCGCTCGGCGCGCTTCGCCCATTGCGACCAGCGGGTCATGGCGGCGTCGTGCAGGGTCATCTCGCGGTCCATCCGCTCGATCCGCCAGCCGGCGCGGGCGAGGCGCAGGCAGAGTTCGGGCTCCTCGCCGCAGATCAGGGAGGGGTCGAAGCCGCCGACCTCCCGGAAGGCGGAGAGGCGGTACATAGCGTCGCCGCCCACGGCGCGGGCGGGGCCGGGCGGCGTGTTCCATTCCATGTCACAGAGCGTGTTGAACACGGAGGCCTCCGGGCGGCGCTCGCGCCGTCTGCCGGCCACCGCCGCCAGGTCCGGCGCCTCGGCGAGGCGTCCGGCGGCCGCCTCGAGCCAGCCGGGGACGACCTCGCAGTCGCCGTCGACGAACTGGACGAAGGCCGGCGGCTCGTCGCCCCGCGCCAGCAGCGTCTCGACACCGAGATTGCGCGCCTTGCCCGCGGTGAAGCCCTGCGCGGGGTCGAGATGCGCCGTGATCGCCCCGAAACGCGCGGCGAGCGCGACGCTGCCGTCCGTCGAACCCGAATCGACGTACACGATCGGCGCCTCGACGCCTTCGAGCGAACGCAGGCAGCGGCTCAGGCGCTCGCCCTCGTTGCGGCCGATGACGACGACGCCGATCATGCGCCGGCGTTCCGGCGCGGTCGGACGCCGCTCAGGCCTCCGCAAGGCCCTCCGCCGGGATCGCCGGCCGACCGGCCAGGCGCACACGGAGGCCGTCGAGGATCAGGCCCGGCATCAGCGTCGCGCAGCGGACGTAGCGCATCGCGAGGCGCTTCGGGTCGTCGACGGCGCGCCAGAGCCACTCCAATGCGAAGCGACGCATCCAGAGGGGCGCGCGCTTCTGCGTGCCGGCGAGAAAGTCGAGTCCGGCGCCGATCGAGAGGAAGCCCACCTCCGGAAGCGCGGACTGGGCGCGGGCGGCGAAGACCTCCTGCTTCGGCGCGCCGAGCGCCAGGAAACAGACCCGCGCGCCCGAGCGGCGGAGTTCCTCGATGCAGGCGTCGGCCTCCATGCCGAACGGGTCGAAGTCGAAGGACGGAGAGATCCGCGCCGCGACCTCGAGGCCGGGATGTCTCCGCTCGAGGCGCTCGGCGGCGCGCGCCAGCGTCGTCTCCCGCGAGCCCAGGAAGGCGACCGGGGCGCCGCGGTCGGCCGCGAGGCGCGCCACCGGATGCACCAGCTCGCAACCGGGGATCAGGTGCACCGCCCGTCCCGCCAGACGCGAGATCCAGACGATCGGGTGGCCGTCCGCCACGACGTGGCTCTGCCGTGCGTAGGCCTGACGGAACACCGGGAACCGGCGCAGCTTTACCAGATGATCGAGGTTCAGCGTGGCGACGCTGAAGCCCTTGCGGTCGGCGAGGCGGGAGTCGATCTCCGCCAGAAGGCGGGTGCGGGTCGCCGTGTTGACGGCGATTCTCCGTCCTTGCCCTGCATCGAAATGCGCGTGGTCCATCGAGCGTCACCCCCACGGCGGGCGCGACCCTGGACGGGGCGCGCGCCGTTTTCATCAAGGGCGATGACACGAAGACCGTCCCCAGAACGCGGTGACACCGCCCCGACCAAATCGGAACTCCGCGGTGACGCAACGTCCGCTGACTCGCGAAAAGCATTAACAACCTGTTAATGTAAGATACCACACGCCGCGCGGAATGGAAGAGCCGCGTGCGGATTTTCGCCATCTTTGATACGGACCGGCCCCCCTCCCACGGGAAGGGGGCCGGTCCGATCAGATGAGGGCCCAGGCCTCGCCGGTGAGCAGGCCCGCTCCCTCGATGGCGAAGACGTCCACCCGTTCGTCGGTGTGCCAAGTTTCGGAATCGCGGGTGGTCTCTTCCATCACGCGAAGGTCGACGCCGTCCGCGGTCAGACGATGATGGCGCATCGCCGCGGCGTCGGGGCCGTCGAAGCTCGCGAGGCTCGCGAACAGC
>DATFKM010000373.1:0-6544 GCA_035268645.1 Paracoccaceae bacterium
CCGACCGCGAGCGCCGCGACGCGCTTCTGGCCGCCCTCCCCGCCTGACCCCGGGCGCGCGCCCCTTGGCCGGCGAAGCGCCGCGAGGGGGCATCGAGCCCGTCTCGCGGCGCCGCCGATCCGCCAAGGGGCGGATCGACGATCGGCGCTCCGCCTCCGCCGCCGTGCCGTGCGGCCACGGCGTGCCAAGGGCGCGCCGACGCGGCCGCTGCGCCGCGACCGCACCGACCGAAGCGGCAGGCGAAACGGGTCTTGGGCGCGGGCGCAGGATGGCGGGTGGGCCGGCGCCGCCGAAGGCGGCGCTCGGGGCGCCCGACAGCCCGCCCGCGCAGCCCTCCCCCAAAGGCTCGACGGGCGAACGTCGCGGAGCCTCTCCCTCGGTCGGACGGCCCGGCGCACGAAAGCCGAAGACGGATCGCGCTCCCCCGAACCGTCAGCCCCCGCCGAAGGCCCGCCAGGCCCGCACCGCCGCCGTCGCCGCCACCGCCTGCGCCCGCGCCAGCGACCGGAAGCGCGCGCCCGTCACGGTCTCGTCCGGCGTCTCCGTCACCAGCTCCACCGGCCACGGCGCGCCCGGCTGCGGGCCGGTCTCGACCACGCCCACCTCGCCGATCCGCGTCTCCTCCGGCGCGCCGGGGGCCGAGCGGCGGAACGCCGCCCGCTGCGCCCGGTTCAGGTCCGCCACCGCCGGCTCCGCGCTCAAGGCCCGCGCCGCCGCCGTCAGCACCGCCCGCCCCGGCGCCTCCCAGCCGGGCGCGACCCGCAGGATCAGGAACACGCCCCGCGGCAGCGCCCAGTCCTCGAAGCCGGCCGGCAGCCCGCCGGTGAACGGCCGCAGCCACGGCCCCGCCGGATAGCCGTGCAGACTCACGAACAGCCGCGCCCCGACGGCCTCCGCCAGGCGCCGCCGCAACGTCCCCTCCGACCCCGGCGCATGGGCGAGATCCGCCCCCGACGCCGTGTAGCGCGCCGCGTGGTGCATGTGTCCCGGCCAGTCCCGCCGCAGCCGCGCGTAAAGCGCCCAGCCGTCCGGATTCTCCAGCGGCGCCACCCCCAGCGCGCCCTCGTCCCGCAGCGCCCGCGCCGCCAGCAGCGCCCCGACGACGCCCGTCGGCTCGTTGCCGTGCTGTCCGCCGCCGATCACCGCGCCGGGGCCGGCGCCGGCCAGCACCGCCCCCCGCACCGCCCGCCCCTCGCCGGAGCGGACCTCCAGCGGCCGCCCGCCCAGCGCCGCCAGCGCGCCCAGCACCTCGCCCTCCGACGGCGGCGCCGCCAGCCGAGCGGGGGCGCAGGGCGCCGCCGGCTCCGATGTCGCCGTCTCCGCCGGCCCGGTCTCCGCCCGCCACGCCACCTCGGCCGCGCCGGCGCGATGCACCACCTCCGGCACGACCTTGCCCGGCGTCAGGGTCCGGTCGCCGGGCGCGGCGCCGGCCCGCACCCGCAAAGCCTCCAGCGCCCCGAAATAAAGCTCCTCGTGCACCGCCTCGGCGAGGCGGGCGTCCTCGAAGTCCGCCTCCACCCGCAGCCGCAGCACCCCGAACCACGGCCCGCGTCCCGCGCCCCCGGCCCGCTCCGCGGCATCGAGCAGCGCGAAGACGGCCCGCTCCAGCCCGGTCTCCACCGGTCCGTCACGCCCACCCGCGACGCGCATCCAGCCGCAGCAGCCCTCCGCCTCCCGCCGACCAGGCGCCGCCACCGGGCGCAGCGGCGCGAAGACCTCCCGCCCGTCCACGCGCCAGCCCGGCGGCCCGCCGCGCAACGCGCTGCGCACCCCCGCCGGCAACGGCCAGAGCTCGGCGAGGAACCGCGGCGCCGCGACGACCTCGCGCGTCGCCGCCGGCCGCCGCCCGAAGGCCGCCCGCAACTCGGCCTCGACGCCCCGCGCCCGCAGCGCCGCTTCCAGCGCCGCCCGCGCCGAGGGCCCCTCGAACCCCCACAGCACCGCCCGGTCCCCGGCCCCGAGACACGCCGCCGCCGCCGCCAGTCCCGCCGCGGCTCGGCCCTCCGCCAGCAACGCCATCTCCGGCCCTCCCCTTGTTCCCCCGCCCATCCTTGGATACCTCTAGGGGCCAGTCGCGGCGAGACGCCGCAGAGGTTCGTGTTTTGACGACGGTACCGGGTCCCTCGACGCCGGCCGAAGCGCCGGCCGCATCCCTTCGGCGCCCCGCGCCGCGGACGCCGTCCCGCGGCGGCGCGCCGCGTTACGCCGCGCTCGATCTCGGGACCAACAACTGCCGCCTCCTGATCGCCGAGCCCGATTCCGCGGGCGGCTTCCGCGTGCTCGACGCCTTCTCGCGCAACGTCCGCCTCGGCGAAGGGGTGGAGGCCCGCGGCGCCCTCTGCCCCGCCGCCATGGCCCGCACGCTCGAGGCGCTGCGCATCTGCGCCGGCAAGATCCGCCGCGCCGAGGTCCGCCGCACCCGCATCGTCGCGACCGAGGCCTGCCGCCGCGCCGACAACGCCCGCGCCTTCCTGCGCCGCGTCCGTCGCGAGACCGGCCTCGACCTCGAGGTGATCACGCCCGAGCAGGAGGCCCGCCTCGCCCTCGCCGGCTGCGCCCCGCTGATCGCGCCGGAGGCCGAGCAGCTCATGGTCTTCGACATCGGCGGCGGCTCGACCGAGCTGATCTGGATCGACCTCTCCGGCGCCCGCCCGGAGGAGCGCCAGGACCTGATCCTCGCCCTCGCCCCCGGCCGCGGCGGGCCGGACCGCTCCACCCTCCGCCGCGCCGCCCGCGCGCGCATCGTCGACTGGATCTCCGCCCCCGTCGGCGTCGCGACCCTGCACGACCGCTTCCTCGACGTGCGCGGCGACCGCGACCGCTACGCCCTGATGTCCTGCCATTTCGAGGAGCACATCGCCGGCTTCCTCCCCTACGAGGACGAGAGCCTCGCCCGCGCGCCGGGCCTGCAGATCATCGGCGCCTCCGGCACCGTCACCACCCTCGGCGCCCTCCGCCTCGGCCTCGCCCGCTACGACCGCGCCAAGGTCGACGGCATGTGGCTGGAGCGCGAGGCCGCCGGCGCCCTCGTCCACCGCCTGCTGGACCTCGGGCCCGAAGGACGGCGCCGCCATCCCGGCGTCGGCTCGGACCGCGCCGATCTCGTGGTCGCGGGCTCCGCCATCCTCGGCGCGATCCTGCGCCTCTGGCCCGCCCCCCGCATCCGCGTCGCCGACCGGGGCCTGCGCGAAGGCATGCTGCACTCGCTGATGTGGGCCGAACGGGCGCCCGCGTCATGACCGCGAAGAAGGGCGGCGTCTCCGGCGCCTCGGGCCGCGGCGCCCGGGACCTCAAGACCAAGGTCAAGACCGCCAAGGGCCGCAAGCTCTCCTCCACCCGCTGGCTGGAGCGCCAGCTCAACGACCCCTACGTCAAGCGCGCCCGGACCGAGGGGATGCGCGGCCGCGCCGCCTACAAGCTGGCCGAGGTCGAGGAGAGGCACCCCTTCCTCAGGACCGGCCAGCGCGTCGTCGATCTCGGCTGCGCCCCCGGCGGCTGGCTCCAGGTCGCCGTCGACAAGGTCAACGCCGACGGCCGCCGCCCGAACCGTCCCCAGGGCCGCGTCATCGGCGTCGACGTGCAGGAGGTGGACCCGCTTCCGGGCGTCGAGCTCCTGCAGCTCGACTTTCTCGCGGAGGGCGCCGACGACGCCGTGAAGGCCGCCCTCGGCGGCGAGGCCGACGCCGTGCTCTCCGACATGGCCGCCGCCAGCTCCGGCCACCGCGCCACCGATCACCTCCGCATCATGGCGCTCTGCGAGGCCGCGGCCCAGTTCGCGACCGAAGTGCTCGCCCCCGGCGGAACCTTCCTCGCCAAGACCCTGCAGGGCGGGGCGGAGCGCGACCTTCTCGCCCTCCTGAAGCGCGACTTCGAGCAGGTGCGCCACGTCAAGCCCCCGGCCAGCCGCAAGGATTCGGCCGAGATGTTCGTCCTCGCCACCGGCTTCCGCGGCCGACGCGGCGAGGCGGACGAGGGCGTGGACGGGGACTGACCCCTTCACGCGACCGCCGCTCCTTCGACGAAAGAAAGACTGGCCCGCCGCCGCCTTCCGGGTCCACGCTCTCGGGACAATCACAAGAGCGACCCCACGGGAGGAATCCATGCTCGACACGACGCTCTCGGACCGCGTGCAGTCGGTCCTCGACGAGTTCGGCGCGGCGCTGGCCGCCGGCGACGCCGAGCGCGCCGCCGCCATGTTCGTCGAGGACGGACACTGGCGCGACCTCGTCGCCTTCACCTGGAACCTCAAGACCTGTCAGGGCCGGGACGAGATCGCGGACATGCTCCGGAGCCAGCTCCCCGCGACGAAGCCGACCGGCTGGAAGCTCGACCCGAACGAGGTCCCCGACGAAGCCGACGGCGTCGTCACCGCCTGGATCGTCTTCGAGACCGACGTCGCCCGCGGCTACGGCCTGATCCGCCTGCGCGAGGACGGCATCTGGACGCTCCTGACCACGATGGCCGAGCTCAAGGGCCACGAGGAGCCCAAGGGCTTCGCCCGCCCCCTCGGCGCGAAACACGGCGCCGCGAAGAACGCCGAAAGCTGGAAGGAGGCGCGCGAGCGCGAGGCGGCCGAACTCGGCCGCACCACCCAGCCCCACACGCTGATCGTCGGCGGCGGCCAGGGCGGCATCGCCCTCGGCGCGCGCCTGCGCGCCCTCGGCGTGCCCACGATCATCGTCGAGAGGAACGAGCGCCCCGGCGACAGCTGGCGCAACCGATACAAGTCGCTCTGCCTGCACGACCCGGTCTGGTACGACCACCTGCCCTACATCAAGTTCCCCGAGACCTGGCCGGTGTTCGCGCCGAAGGACAAGCTCGGCGACTGGCTCGAGATGTACGTCAAGGTCATGGAGCTGAACTACTGGACCCGCTCCACCTGCAGGTCCGCCAGCTATGACGAGGCGAAGGGCGAATGGACCGTCGTCGTCGACCGCGACGGCGAGGAGATCACGCTGAAGCCGAAGGAACTGGTGCTGGCGACCGGCATGTCCGGCAAGCCCAACATCCCGAGCTTCCCGGGCATGGAGCGCTTCAAGGGCGAGCAGCACCACAGCTCGCAGCACCCCGGCCCGGACGCCTACAGGGGCAAGAGGGCGGTGATCGTCGGCTCCAACAACTCCGCCCACGACATCGCGGCGGCCCTCTGGGAGAACGACGCCGACGTGACGATGGTGCAGCGCAGCTCCACCCACATCGTCCGCTCCGACACGCTGATGGAGATCGGCCTCGGCGCCCTCTACTCGGAGGAGGCCGTCAGGAACGGCGTGACGACCGAGAAGGCGGACCTGATCTTCGCCTCGATCCCCTACGCGATCCTCGCCGACTTCCAGATCCCGCTCTACGAGCAGATGAAGGAGCGCGACGCGGCGTTCTACGCGGGGCTGGAGAAGGCCGGCTTCGTGCTCGACTGGGGCGACGACGGCTCGGGCCTGTTCATGAAGTATCTGCGCCGCGGCTCGGGCTACTACATCGACGTCGGCGCCAGCCAGCTGATCATCGACGGCGAGGTGAAGCTGGCGCACGGCCAGGTGAAGGAGATCGTGGAGGACGGCCTGATCCTCGAGGACGGCACGAAGCTCGAGGCCGACCTGATCGTCTACGCCACCGGCTACGGCTCGATGAACGGCTGGGCCGCGGACCTGATCGGCCGGGACGTCGCCGACAAGGTCGGCAAATGCTGGGGCCTCGGCTCCGACACCACCAAGGACCCCGGCCCCTGGGTGGGCGAGCAGCGCAACATGTGGAAGCCGACGAAGCAGGAGGGCCTCTGGTTCCACGGCGGCAACCTGCACCAGTCGCGCCACTACTCCCAGTTCCTCGCCCTCCAGCTCAAGGCCCGCATGGAGGGGATCGAGACGCCGGTCTACGGCGTCCCGGAAACGCACCACCTCGGCTGACGCGCCCTTGGCCGGCGGCGCGCCGCGGGGGGGGCATCGAGCCCGTCCCCGCGGCGCCGCCGATCCGCCGGGGCGGATCGGCGTGGGCGCCCGGACGACCGCCCTCCGCCGCGGGTCTCAACGCGGTCTTCACCCCTCGCCGCGACGCTTCAACGGCGCGGGCGAGACCCGATTCCCTCCCCTTGCGCCCCGTTCCGGCACGCCACCTGTCCGACACCGTGCGCACGAACGGCATACGATGTGCGCACGAATGGCAGACGCATGGCCGACGAAAGAGGCGCCGAAGGCCGACGCACGGCGCATGAAGGGCCGACGCGCGCGGCACGATTGGCGCCCTCGGTCGGCACGCTGTATGCACGAAGGCGGCACGAACGTCCGACCGAGTCAGGAGCCCCCATGCCCGTCATCCCCGCCATCGCCGAGCGCCTCGACGCCTTCGCCGAGATCCGCCGCGACCTCCACGCCCATCCCGAGATCGGTTTCGAGGAGGAGCGCACCTCCGGCATCGTCGCGGACCTCCTGCGCGCCTGGGGGATCGAGACCCACGCCGGAATCGGCGGGACCGGCGTCGTCGGCGTCGTCGAGGGGACCAAGGGGCCGGGCCGCTCCATCGGCCTGCGCGCCGACATGGACGCGCTGCCGAT
>DATFKM010000374.1:0-5717 GCA_035268645.1 Paracoccaceae bacterium
CTCGCGCACCAGCTCGCGCCGCGCCTCGGGATCGGCGGTGACCGACTGCTCCTCGACCAGCGCGTCGACCTCGGGGTCGGAGAACCAGCCGAACGGCATCTCCTCCTGATCGCGGGTGCGGCCGTTGAACTTCGAATCCGAGGTCACCCAGTCGACCAGCCCGTCGTCCGGGTCGTAGTCCCCGCCCGAGCCGAGGCGGCAGAGATCGAAGTCCATCTTCTGGAAGTCGTCGATCAGGACCGGGAAGTCCTTCACGTCCAGCTCCAGCGTGATCCCGAGGTTGCGCTTCAGGATCCCCGCCAGCACCTGGCAGTCGCGCCGCGTCGAGGCGGTGCAGAGGATGCGCAGCGTCGGGAAGCCCTCGCCGCCCGGGAAGCCCGCCTCGGCCAGCATCGCCTGCGCCGCCTCGAGGTCGAAGGCCTGCTCCGAGCTCTCGCCGATGTCCGGGTCGTAATAGAAGCCCATCGCCGGGTTGATGGTGCCGTAGCCGGGCTCGGCGCGGCCGAAATGCGCGCGCTCGATGTACATGTCGCGGTCGATCGCCTTGGCGATCGCCATGCGCACCATGAAGCCGGGCTCCGTCTTGAGCTCCTCCAGCGGCTTGGAGAAGTCGGGCACCTGCATCGGCTCGCGCCACGGGTTCAGGAACACGCCCTGGAAGCCCGGCCCGGGGATGATGTCGACGTTCACCTCGGGGTTCGCCTCGAAGCGGTCGATCAGCTCCGGCGCGATGGGGTTGCCGCCGATGATGTCGATGTCGCCCGCCTCCATCGCCGCGGCCAGCGCCTCGGGCGAGATGATCGGCGTGATCACGACCTTGTCGAGCTTCGGGCGCTCGGGGTCGTAGTAGTCCTCGAAGCGCTCCAGCGTCATCGACTGGCCGAGCTGGTGCTCGGTCACCTTGAAGGGCCCGGTGCCGACCGCCCGGAGCCCGTAGTCGGACGGGCCCATGCTCTCGATCGCGCCGCGGCTGACGATGGTCATGGCGCGGCCCGAGGAGCGCTCCAGCGTCTTGACGAGGAAGCTCGCCTGCGGCGCGCCGAGCGTGAACTTCACGCGGAAGTCGGACAGCTTCTCGAGGCCCGTGACGTTGGCGAGCACGCCGGAATGGATCGACTTCTCGGGGTCCTTCGAGCGCTCGTAGGTGTAGAGCACGTCATCGGCGGTGAAGGGGTCGCCGTTGTGGAAGGTCACGCCCTCGCGCAGGTCGAAGGTCCATTCGAGCCCGTCCTCGGAGACCTCCCAGTTCGTCGCGAGGTCGCCCTCGGCCACGAGATCCGGGTTGATGTGCGTCAGGCCCGAAAGCACGTTCGAGGCGATCTGGAACAGCAGCACCTGGTTGATCTGCGCCGGATCGATGGTGCGGAACTCGCCCACGCCCGACCAGCCCGCGTTCAGCGTGCCGCCCCGCGCGCCCTGCGCCAGCGCCCGGCCCGCGCCGAAGCCCGGCGTCAGATGCGCCGCCGTCAGCGCGCCGGAGGCCGCGAGCAGGCGCAGCACCGCGCGCCGCTCCAGCTTCGGGCCCGAAAGCTCCTGGCGCGAAAGGCCGAACAACGGGTCCTTGGGGTCGAAGTCGTGCGCGTCGGACCAGGCGTCGCGCATCGCCTGCAAGGGATTGCGGGGCTTGTCGGTCATCTCGGTCTCTCCTGTCGCCGCGGCCGCTCGTTGGCACGGAGACGCCGCGCGGCCGCGCCGCGGCGTCCCTTGTCCGGTCCCGTCAGGCGGGCTCGGTCGCGGCCTCCACCGCGAAGCACGCCGCGCGGTGGCCGCCGGGGCCGACGCGGAGCAGCGCCGGCTCGCCCTCCCGGCACTTCGGCATGGCCAGCGGGCAGCGCGGATTGAAGCTGCATCCGGGCGGCGGGTCCATCGGGCTCGCCGGCTCCCCGCCGAGGCCCTGGTGCGGCCGCGCCGCCTCCGCCGCCGGATCGGGGATCGGCACCGCGTCGATCAGCGCCCGCGTGTAGGGATGGCGCGGATCGGCGAAGAGCCGCTCGGCGTCCGCCGTCTCCACCACCTTGCCGAGATACATCACCGCGACCCGGTCGCAGAGCTGGCGCACCACCGAAAGGTCGTGGCCGATGAAGAGATAGGCGAGGCCGAGCTCGCCCCGCAGCTGCGCCAGCAGGTTCACGATCTGCGCCTGGATCGAGACGTCGAGCGCGCTGACCGCCTCGTCGCAGACGATCAGGTCCGGCTCGAGCGCCAGCGCCCGCGCGATGCCGACGCGCTGGCGCTGCCCGCCCGACATCTCGTGCGGATAGAGCTCCGCGAAGCGCCGCGGCAGCCCGCAGAGGTCCAGAAGCCGCGAGACGCGCGCCGAGCGCTCGGCCGCGGCCATGCCCGGATGGTGGACGACCAGCGGCTCCTCGACGATGCGCGCCACGGTCATGCGCGGGCTGAGCGAGCTCATCGGGTCCTGGAACACCGCCTGGACGCGGCGGCGGTACTCGCGCGCCTCGCTCCGGCTCATGGCCTGCAGGTCCCGCCCGTCGAGCCGGATGCGCCCGGCCGTCGGCGCCTCCAGCTTCAGCGCGGCGCGGGCGAGCGTGGTCTTGCCGCAGCCCGACTCGCCGACGAGCCCGACCGCCTCGGCCCGGCCCACCGTCAGGTCGACGCCGTCGACCGCGCGCACCCAGCCCTTGACGCGGCGCAGCAAGCCCCCGCCGTGGACGGGAAAGCGCACCTCCAGCCCCTCGATCGAGAGCAGGGGCGCGTCGTCGCCGTCCGTCCGCCCGGTCAAACCCTGCACCCTCCGTCTCCTCGCGTCGCGACGGAGGCCAAACTGCGGCGAATGCCGGCACTGTCAACCCGGCGCCGACCGGCCGGGGGCCCGCGGCGGGCGCGCCGAGGGCCCCTCGCCTCAGCGCGACAGCGCGAAACCCGCCGGCCGGCTGCGCCACATCGAGCGCGGCGGCAGCGCCGAGAAGTCGACCTGGTGGCAGGCGCCGAAGCCGTTGTTCGAGGTCACGTCGATGTCGCCCCCCGCGAGCACCGAGAAGCCGTCGAGCCCGCGCGCCTGCGCCGCCAGCTTGACCTCGCCGGAGGCGATGATCTGCGAGCCGTTCATCCGCAGCTTCGCCGCCGAATGGAAGGTCCCGTCGATCAGCAGCCGCGCGCCGCCGCCCGGCGTGCAGTCGTCGTCGACGCCCAGCATCAGGCCCGCGGGCGTGCTCACCGTGTGGCCGGAGGCCGAGGCGGCGTCGCCCGTGGTGCCGATGGTGGTGTCGATCAGCACCACGCCCCGGCTGAAGTCCACCGCGCAGTCGGTGAGCAGGATCATGTCCTGCAGCACCGCGTCCTTCGGGATAGTCAGCGTCCCGGCGGTCCCGCATCCGATCCAGTAGGTCACGCCGGGCGCGAGATCCTCGAGGCGGAAGGCGTCGACGTCGATCTCGACGGCGAGGTTGTCGACGCGCAGCTCCTCGATCATCTCGTCGACGTGATCCACGATCCAGGGATCGTTGTCGCGGGCGATCAGACGGTCGTCGAGGCCCCAGTTCCGCTGGAAGCCCGAGCCGGGCAGATCCAGCATCCCCAGATCCGGCATCGAGACCAGCGTGGCGCGCACGAAGTCGTTGTTGTTGCGGAAGCCGACGCCGGTCTCGCCGTGGATGCAGACGTCCGAGAACACGTTGTTGCTCCGCGTCCGCACGAACTGACGGGAGATCATGCCGTTGTTCCAGCAGTCGTTGGTCTCGGGGCGCTCCGGCACGCCCATCACCACCCGCGCCACCGACTGCGCCGAAAGATCCCAGTCGAACTGACCGACGAGGCGCAGCAGCGTCGTCGGCTCGCCGTTGCCGTTGATCTCGGACCGGCGCAGCGTCAGGCGCACCGAATCCGGCTCCTCGGCCGCCTCGAAGGTGCGCAGGACGGGATCCCAGGCGCCGAACTCGATGTCCTCGCCGCGCAGCACCTCGCCGTAGCGGTCGCGCGGCAGCATGGCGTCGGCGTAGCCGAGCGCGGTCTTCTTCGCCTCGGTCTCGCCGAGGGTCACGAGGTCGATCACCGCGGCATGGGCGGCGGCGTCGGCCGCGGCGCGCAGCATCACCTCCATGCGCCAGGCCTTGGCGGTGTCCACCGCCACGCCGCCCAGCATCAGGAACCCCAAGGTCCAGAACAGCATCCAGATCGTGGCGCCGCCGGCGTCGTTCCGTCCGAGGCGGCGGGCGCGGCGGGCCGCGCGGGTCATGCAGGTCATCTCGGGTCCGTCCTTCTGCAGGGCGCGGGCGGTCAGCCCGGCTCGGCCATCATCTCGGCCCGGGCGAGCACCATGTCCTCGCCGGAGACCGCGATCCTCTCGAACAGGCTGTAGGCGTAGGCGGAGCGCGTGCGCCGCACGACGATCCGCGCGGTCGCCGCCAGCGTCGCCTCCACGGCGACGCCGTCGGCGTCCCCGATCAGGATGCGCTCGCGCAGATAGGTCTCGGCGTCGACGGGCGCGATCTCCCGGCGCGACATGGCGTGCACCGTGTCCAGCGCCGCCCGCTCCACGTTGGCGCGGAAGGCGTAGACCAGCGTGACGTCCGTCACCGCCGTCGCCATCGCGACGAAGACCGGCATCCAGAGCACGAAGGCGATGGTCGCCGCGCCGCCGTCGCGGCGCAGCAGCGCGCGCGCGCCCCGCCCGGCCGGGCGGGTCGTGGCGGCCCGGCGCTCAGCCACCGGCCAAGGCGCCGTCGGCGAGCGCGAGGTCGGCCTCCGCCTCCGCCGCGGCCCGGATCGCCTCCATCGCGGCGACCTCGTCGCGGATCACGAGGCGGGCGTTGAGCCGACCCGCGTCGAGGCCCGGCGCCATGCCGAACACGGTGACCTCCGAGAACGGGGCCGAGATCTCGACCGTGATCGGATCGCTGGAGCGCGCGGTCACCTCGACGGTGTCCCCGAAGCGCGGCGCGAGGGCGTCGCGCACGAAGCTCTCCGCCTCCTGCACGCCCATCTCCGCGACCGAGAGGCGGCGCGCCGCGTCCTGGCCCACGTGCCACATCTCGGTGTTGGCGGTGAAGACCGAGGTCAGGTCGGCGATCAGCGTGAACGCCACGCCGAACATCGTGGTCCAGAGGGCGTATTCGACGGAGATCGACCCCCGGGTTCCGTGCGCGAACGCGCGGAGGTTGCGCCGCGCGGGGCGGCGGCGAGGACTGAAGGTACGCATTACGACACTCGCGAAGTTATGACGCTACGGATTCAACGCGTATGAACTTATACTGAATGTCGCATTCAGGGCAAGAGGGTTAATGCACCGGCCGGCACGCTTGCGGACCGGCCAATGAACACGGTATGAAGGACTCCTGTGCGCAACAGTCGGAGCAAGCGTGATGCGTAGGAAGTTCCCGGCCGCGGCCGTCGTCGCCGCGGCGGCGTTCACGGCGGCGGCCCCGGCCCCTGCGGCCGAAGTGGCGTTCCGTTTCGCCAGCGTTGTCGGCGGCAACGGGACCACGATCCCGGGCACCGCCCCGGGCGACACGGTGGAGATCGTCGTGATCGCGGACAACGGCGACGCGAGCCTCGCCGGCGCGACGTGGCTGGCCGAGCATCACCTGCGGACCGAGGTCACCGTGGGCGGCGACTTCTCGCTGATCCAGAACGGCTCGATGGAGTTCGCCGCACGCACCGCGTCGGACGGGAGCGTGACGGCCATCGACCTCTTCAAGTCGCCGGGCCTCGCGGTCGGCAGCGACGGCGAAGGCGGCGGCATGGCGCTCACCGTCAACGGC
>DATFKM010000375.1:0-5997 GCA_035268645.1 Paracoccaceae bacterium
AGCGCGTTCTTCAGGAGGACGCGCTGGGAGACCTCGCCCTTGCCCTCGACGTTGGGAGGACGGCTCTCCATCCGGCCGACATGGGTCTGCTGCAGCTGCAGCTCCGCCGTGTCCTCGATGGTGACGATGCGCTCCTTGTCGTTGATGAAGCTCGAGAGCGCGTTGAGCGTGGTGGTCTTGCCCGAACCGGTGGAGCCCGAGACGACGACGTTGAGGCGCGTGGCGACGACGGCCTGCAGATAGGCCGCCATCTCCTCGGTGAAGGCGCCGTGACCGATCAGCTTGTCGATCGAGAGCGGCTTCTTGGAGAACTTGCGGATCGACAGCAGCGGGCCGTCCACCGCGCAGGGCGGCACCAGCGCGTTGACGCGGCTGCCGTCGGCCAGGCGGGCGTCGACGTAGGGCTGGCTTTCGTCGACGCGGCGCCCGACCGCGCTGACGATCTTGTCGATCACGCGCAGCAGGTGCTTGTCGTCCTTGAACTGGGTCGTGGTGAGCTCGAGCTTGCCGCCCCGCTCCACGAAGACCTGGTGCGCGCCGTTGACGAGGATGTCCGCGATGGTGTCGTCCTTCAGAAGCGGCTCGAGCGGGCCGAGGCCGGTGACCTCGTCCATCAGCTCCTGGGTCAGCTGCTCCGCCTCGGCGGCGTTCAGCACCACGCCCATCTCGCGCAGCCCCTCGCGGGCGATGGCGGCGACCTCTCGGCGCAGATCCGCCTCCGGCACCCGGTCGATGACCGCGAGGTTCAGGGTCTCGAGCAGGCGACGGTGCAGGTCTACCTTGATCTGCAGCAGGCGGTGGCGTCGCTTGGCCTCACGCGGCTCGTCCTGGCGCGATTCGGGCGCTGCGGCTCGGAGCGCGGCCGCCGACTCGGCCGGCGGCGGAGCTGCAGCCGCTGGAGCGGGCGGCGGCGCGAGGTCGATCTCGGCCCCGGCGGCCTCGAGGGAGGGCTCCGCCTCCTTGCGGTAACGCTTGAACATGACGCTTACATCCTCTGGCGGCGCCCCCGCACGAGGGAGCGCCTCCCGGCCTCGGCCGGGCTACGCGACACCGGTCTTCGCGGACTGGAGATCCTTCAGAAGGACCTCGGCCGCCTTCCTGATCTCCTTCCTCAAGGCGTTCGAGCCCGCATACTCCGCCAGCGGAGCGCCGTGGTCGCAAGCCTGCACGACCGCGCGCCCACCGTCCGGCAACTGCAATGCATACTCGATTCCCAGGCTTTCCGCCATTTTCCTGACGCGCCCTTTCGCGCCGAAGTCGCCGAAACCCGGCGCGCGGTTCAGCACGGCCGCGACCTTGTCCACCGGCAGCTCCTCCGCGCGCAGCGCGCGCAGGAAGCGGAGCATGTTCTGGGCGGAGCGCATGTCGATCTCCATCAGAGCATGGAACCGCTCGGCCGCGCCCAGAACCGTTTCGGACCACAGGGTGAGAGCGAGCGGCAGGTCCGCGACGACGACGTCGTGCGTGTCCTGCGCGAGGCGGAGCAGACGGCCGACGCCCTCAGGCGTGAGGATGTCGAGCGGCAGCACGTCGAGCGGCGCGGTCAGGACCTGGAGGCGTTTGCCGTAGGTCGTGAGCGCGGCCTCGAAGCCAGCGGCGTCGGCCCGGTCGATCTGACTCAACAGTTCGAACACCGCTTCGCGGCGGGGCAGATCGAGATAGGTGGAAACCGAGCCGTACTGAACGTCGAGATCCAGCAACGCCACCTTGAGGCCCTGCTTTCGCCCGGCGAGCGCGAGCTCCCAGGCGAGGTTGACGGCGTAGACGGTCGCGCCGACGCCCCCCGCGATGCCGTACACCGCGACGAGAGCGCCGTCGCGCTTGCGCGGGCCGGGCCCGGCCAGTGGGGCGCGGTCGCGCAGACGGTCCAGCGCCTCGGCCAATTCGCCGCGCGGCACCGGCACCGGCAGGAAGTCGTCGGCGCCGGCACGCATCAGCCGGTGCACGGCGGCGGGGGGAAGATCCTGCACAAGAAGGATCACGTGGACGCCCGCCGCGCGGGCGGCGGAGACCAGTTCCGCGAGGTCGTCGAGCCGCGCCGCGTCGCGCGCGCCGGCCGCGAACAGCACCCCGGAGGGCGCCGCCGCGCCGGGCGCGGGGCGCAGCGCTTCGCGCAGCCGGGCCGGAGCGACTTCGGCGAAACCGCCGCCCGGAAGTTCCGCTTCGAGGCCCGCGCGCAGGCCGGCGAAGGATTCGAGATCCTCCGCGACCACCAGCAGCTTCGCCTCCGGTTGCGCTGCACCGCGTCGCCCGAGGATCATGGCTTCGTCTCCGGCGCCCGCGCCGCGACGCCGCGGCGGACGGTCGATGGAAGGCCGGAGCGGCGGAGCGGCCGAACGAGGGGAGCACGCCGGACGCTCGCTCGCCGCGCCGCGCCTCCAGGGCTGGTCGCTCCTTCTTCGATCGTCGAACCCGCGGCGCTCACGGCGACCGAATCGCGGCGGAGCGACGGCGAGACGCCCCGCGCGGGAACGGGCGGGGCCGTCGCGGGGCGACCCCCGACCGCCTCGGGCATTTCGGCGGCCGGTTCCGGGGCGGCGCGGGTCGGGACGGCGAATCTCGGCCGGCGGCGGTCCCCGGGCGCGAAGCGTTCCGGGCGCGCCGAGGCGGCTTCGCGCCGCCTCGCGCCGGGGTCGGGCTCGCGGTCGCCGGCGCGGGGCGGTGTTGCGGTCGCTGAAGCGGCGCTTCGAGTCGCCGGGCTGCGAACACGCCCTGACGCCCGCTCGCGCGCGCGGCGTGGCGCGAGCGCGCCGTCAAGGGAATGCTGCGCGCTCATGACGTCGTTCCCCGCCGCCAGCTCTCGGCGCGCACGCGACCGGATACCGGCCGAGCGCCGAATCGGTCTCGGCTCGGATCGGCTGAACGGCGTTCGGTTCACGAACCGCCTGCCGTCTCTGCCGCCGCCTCTTCTGCGGCGTCGGTGACGTACCTTTGATATGCGTTGCGCGCCCGTCGGCCGTCGAAGCCGTGGGCCGGATACGGGCGGCCCCATCCGACCAAGGCGACGACAACGCGGCGGTTGCGCCGCTCGCGCGCTTCGAGGGGCACGACCGGCCGGCTCTCCCCGTAGCTTTCGACCGCCGCGAGCCGTGCGGGATGCACGCCGAGTTCCACGAGCCGTCGGGCGACGGCCCGCGCGCGGCGCAGGCCGAGACGGGCGTTGTATGGCTCCCCCCCGACGAGGTCGGCATGGCCCTCGAGGCGGAGCGTGGCATGGGGGTTCAGCGTCAGCCACCGCGCCTGCGCGGCCAGGATGCGCTCGCCGTCGTCGCCCAGAGCGGCGCTGTCGAAATCGAAGGTCAGGACCCCCGGCGCGGCCGTCTCGAAGGCGGCGGCGAGACGCGCCATGCGACGGGGCGAGGCGCCGAGGCCGGCATGGATCGCCACGTTGCCGTTCACCGCCTGTCCGAAACTGCGGTCTCCGGGCCCCCCATGACCGGCGGGCTGCGCCGCCGCCGCGCCGGTGAGGACCAAGGCGCCCGAGACCGCCGCGAGGGCGACGCTCAGCGCGCGGCGAAGGATGCGCTCACTCCACGACATATCCATATGTTCCCTCGAAGTTGCGGGAAGCCGCCGAGCGTACTCCGGGATCGGGCTCCAACTCCACCTGGCCGAGAAGGAACAGCTCGCGCTCCGAAGGCAGGCGGATGCGGTCGGTCGGCAGTTCGAGCGCCGGCTCGGTGGCCGCCGCGGCGAGATAGGCCGTCACGAGGATCACGAGCTCCGTCTGCCGGCGCCGGAAGTCGGCCGACCGGAACAGCGTGCCGAGCACCGGCACGTCCCCGACCCAAGGCAGTTGCTGCGCGTTGTCGACGAAGTCGTCCTGCAGAAGTCCGGCGATGGCGAAGCTCTGGCCGTCGCGCAGCTCGATCGTGGTGCGCGTGCGCCGCGTCGAGAAGCCGTTGAAGGTGATGCCCTGGTTCTGGATGACGATGGAGTTGTCGATGGCCGAGCTCTCGGCCTCCAGCACCAGGTTGATGACGTCGCCGTCGATCACCGTCGGCGTGAAGCCGAGGCTGACGCCGAAGGGCTTGTATTCGATCGTCACCTCGCCCTCTTCGCCAGGGACGGGGATCGGGAACTCGCCGCCCGCCAGGAAGCTCGCGGTGTCGCCCGAGAGCGAGACGAGGTTCGGCTCGGCAAGCGTTCGGGCGACGCCCTTGCCCTCGAGAGCGTCGATCGCGAGGTTCGCGACCACGCCGCCGGCGGCGAAGCCGATGCGCACCGTGCCCTCGGTCGGCCCTCCGCTGACGTAGGGGCCGGGCAGGCCGGCGTTCCCGGGCGCCTGAGGGGCGTTGCCGGGGCCGGCGAAGTCGCCGGTGTCGATGTTGAAACCCCAGTTGCCGGACGTGGCGCCGAAACCCCAGTTGAAGCCGAGCGACTTGGTGGCGTTGCGCTGCACCTCGGCGAAGCGGACGCGCAGCATGATCTGGCGCGCGCCCCCGACGCTCATCATGTTGGTGACGCGGTCGGGCGCATAGCGCTGGGCGAGGGCCATCGCCCGGTCCAGCTTCGCAGCGCCCGAGACGGTGCCGGAGAGCACGATGCCGTCGGAGGCGGTCCGGACCTCGATCGGCTCGTCGGGCAGGATCTCCTGCAGGCGGGCCTTGAACTCCTCGACGTCCGGCGCGACGCGCACGTCGATGTTGGCGATCAGCCGCCCCTCGGGGCCCAGCAGGGTCAGCGTGGTGCGCCCGGACTGCTTGCCGAGAACGTAGACCGAACGGTTGGTCAGCGCCGCCACGTCGGCGATGCCGGGGTTGGCGACGGAGACCTCGGCGAACACCTCCGCCGATTCGAGCACCAGCGCGCGGTTCACCGCGACGTCGATCACCGTCGGCGCGGCGACGTTCAGGACACGCACCGGCGCGCCGCTTCCTTGGGCGGCGGCTGGGACGGCGGCGAGCGCCAGCGCGGCGAAGGTCGCGCCCGCGGTTGCCGCCACGAAGCGGGCGTATCGGCGGATGGCGCGCATGGGTCTCCTCCCGGACTCGAAGGCATCGCATGAAGAAGCCGATGCAACCTTCTACGAATCCTTGCGTTTCCTCCGGCGGTTCGCAAGCGGCACATGGCCTTCCCCGGCTGGAAGGCCCGTCGGACCCGGCGACATGTGGCCGAAATGAAACGGCCCGCGGCGCGAGCCGCGGACCTTGCTAGCCGATCGTCGATTGACCGAAGATTGACGGCGAGGGGCGGACGTCCCGCCCGAAGCGCCTCAATCCATCGTCTTTATCGAGACTTCGCTGCCCCGCCGGACGCGGACCGTCACCGGCGCGGGCTCGGGTTCCGGGGCGGCCTGGGCCACCGGCGTGATCTCGCCGAGGAGTTCGTCGCGGCGGAGGGGATCGGCCTCCGAGATCCGATCCGAGCCGTAGCCGCGCAGCGAGATGGAAAGCGTGCCGAGACTCGCGCCGAGCGTCAGGCGACGCACCTCCTCCGGGGTCCCCTGCACGGTCACCGTGCGCGCGACGCGCGCCTCGATGCGGTCGCGGTCGGTGTCCTGGTCGACGGCGATGACCTCGAGATCCTGAAGCAGGACGCGCGTGCTCGGCCCCTCCGCCCGGTCGCGGATGGTCAGCAGCACGTCGATCCGGGTGCCGGGCAGCAGGAAGCCGCCGACGGAGCTGGACGCGTCGACCGGCATGGTGTGCGCCCGCATGCCCGAATCCAGCAGCGCGGCGACCGTCGCCTTCTGGCCGAAGCCGGTGATCTTGGTGCCGAGTATCGGCTCCCCGGGCTCCATGCGGCGCAGCACGGTGCGCCCCTCGGCCGCCTCGCCCTCCTCGAACAGCGCCTCCAGCGCCTCGAACGCGCTTTCAGGGCGCGCGCTGGCGGGCCAGTCCACCAGCCGCACGTCCTCGCGCGTGAGGGGCTGGCCGAACTTGAGATGCTTGGCGGCGACGGCGACCTGCACGAGATCGATCTGCGGCGCGGGGTCGTCGGCGCGGGAACCGAGCCGCGCCTCGGCGGCCTGGACTTTCGCGAAGACGTAGTAGG
>DATFKM010000376.1:0-3220 GCA_035268645.1 Paracoccaceae bacterium
AGACGCACGCGCACTGGGGGCGCGGCCTGGCGGCCGCAGGCGACGAGCGCACCCGCCTCGTCCTGCGCCTCGAGGACCCGGCCGACGACGACGGACCCTGGCTGCTGCGCACACAGCTGCAGTCGCGCGCCGACCCCAGCCTGCAGGTCGATGCCGCCGACGCCTATCTCGGCACCCTGGGTCCGCTCGCCGCCCGGTTCCCCGACGCCCAGGCCCTGCTGCTCACCGGCCTCGGCCACGCGCGGCGCGTCTTCCCACCGCTGAACGAGGCGCTCGCCGGCACCGCGCCCGCCCCGGTGGAGCTCGCCGCGGAGGAAGCCTTCGGCTTCCTGCGCGACGTCGCGCCCCTCCTCGAGGAGGGCGGCTTCGGCGTGGTCGCGCCGCCCTGGTGGTCGCAGCCCGAGGCCCGCCTCGGCGCGCGGCTGAAGGTCGCCCCCGCCCGCCGGAGCGGTCGCGGCGAGGGTGGCGTCGGACTCGACCAGATGCTGCGCTACCGCTGGGAGGTGGCGCTCGGCGGCGCCACCCTCTCGAGGGAGGAGTTCGCCGAGCTGGCTCGGAGCAAGGCCCCCCTCCTCCGCTGGCGCGGCGCCTGGGTGCGACTCGACCCCGAGGCGGTGGAGGCCGCCGCCCGCTTCTATGAGCGCCGCCGCCACCAGCGCGACCTGAGCGTCGCCGAGGCGCTGTCGGGCGCCTTCGGCGACCGCGCCGAGGTGGCCGGCCTGCCCGTGGTCGACGTGCAGTTCGACGGCGAGGCCGGCCGTTGGCTGAACGCCCTCGAGGGCGGCACGCTCAGCGAGCCGTGGACCGACCCGCCGGGACTGCGCGCGACCCTGCGCCCCTACCAGCAGCGCGGCGCCGCCTGGCTGACGCTCGCGGCCCGGCTCGGGCTCGGCGTCTGCCTCGCCGACGACATGGGGCTCGGCAAGACCGTCCAGACGCTCGCGTTCCTGCTGCGGGAGCGGGAGGCGGGCCGCGCGCGCGGTCCCTCGCTCGTCGTCTGCCCCACCTCGGTCGTGCGCAACTGGCACGACGAGGCGGCGCGCTTCGCGCCCGACCTGCGCACGCTGGTGCACCACGGCGCCGACCGAGCGCGAGGCGCCGACCTGCGCGACGCGGTCGCGGACACCGACCTGGTGCTGACCAGCTACGCGCTCCTGCGGAGCGACGCCGCGGCGCTCCAGGCGATCGACTGGCACGCGCTGGTGCTCGACGAGGCGCAGCAGATCAAGAACCCCCAGAGCCAGTCGGCCAAGGCCGCGCGGCTCCTGCAGGCCAACCACCGCCTGGCGCTGACCGGCACGCCGATCGAGAACCGCCTCGACGAGCTGTGGTCGATCGTCGAGTTCCTGAACCCCGGCTACCTCGGTACGCGCAGCGCCTTCCGCCAGCGACTGGCCCTGCCGATCGAGCGCGAGGGCGACCCCGACAAGGCCGCGACGCTGCGTCGCCTGGTGAGGCCGCTGGTGCTGCGGCGGCTGAAGAGCGACCGCGACGTGATCAGCGACCTCCCCGACAAGGTCGTCCAGCCCGCCTGGGTGCGCCTCTCCGAGGAGCAGGCGAGCCTCTACCAGAGCGTGGTCGACGAGTCCCTGCGCGCCGTCGACGACGCCGAGGGCATCGCGCGCAAGGGCCTGGTGTTGAACATGATCACGCGCCTCAAGCAGGTCTGCAACCACCCCGCCCATGCGCTGGGCGAGCGCGTGCCGGCCGTCTACCCGTCCGGGGCCGACGCCGCCGCCTGGGCGGCCTCGGAGCGGCGCAGCCCCAAGCTCGCACGCCTCGGCACGCTGCTCGACGAAGCGCTGTCCGCCGGCGACGCTGCGCTCGTGTTCACCCAGTACCGGAAGATGGGCGACCTGCTCGCCGCGCACCTGGCCGCCCGCTTCGGCATCGCCGTGCCGTTCCTGCACGGCGGCGTGAAGGCGGAGCGCCGGGCCGAGCTCGTGAACGCCTTCCAGACCGAAGGCGGGCCGCCGATCTTCGTGCTGTCGCTCAAGGCGGGTGGCACCGGCCTCAACCTGACCCGCGCCTCGCACGTCTTCCACTACGACCGCTGGTGGAACCCGGCGGTGGAGGACCAGGCCACCGACCGCGCCTACCGCATCGGCCAACGCAAGGGCGTCCGGGTGCACGCCTTCGTCACCGTCGGCACCCTCGAGGAGCGCATCGCCGAGATGATCGAGGAAAAGCGTGCGCTCGCCGGAGAGGTCATCTCCTCCGGCGAGCGGGCGCTCGTCAACCTCGACGGCCGCGCCCTGCGCGACCTGGTGACGCTGCGGCGGGAGGCGCTCGAGTGAGCCGTCGCCGCTCCCGCCGCCCCCGCGCCCGCCGCCCGCGCGGCCCGACCCGCGCCATCCCCACCGACCAGGGCGTCGCGAGCCGCAGCCAACGCGGCGCCTTCGTCGAGAGCTGGTGGGCCGAGCGCTGGGTCGCCGCACTCGAGCGCCTCATCACGTCCGCCCGCCTCGCCCGCGGCAAGTCCTACGCCCGCGCCGGCCAGGTGCTCTCGGTCCAGGAGCGAGACGGCACCGTGCACGCCGAGGTCCAGGGCTCGCGCCGCGCGCCGTACCGCGTGACGATCGGCCTGGCGCCGCTCGCAGGCGCGGCGTGGGAGCGCGTGATCGGCGCGCTCGCGCTCCGCCCCGACCTCGCTGCCGGCCTCCTCGCCGGCGAGATGCCGCGCGGTATCGACGAGGTCTTCGCCCAGGCCCGCTCCGCGCTCTTTCCGACGAAGCCCGACCACCTGCGCCTCACGTGCACCTGCCCGGACAAGGTCGCCGTCTGCAAACACATCGCCGCCACCTGCTACCTGCTCGGCGAACAGCTCGACGAGGACCCGTTCCTGCTCTTCCGGCTGCGTGGCCGCGGCCAGGAAGAGCTGCTGCAGGGCCTGCGGCGGCGGGTGAACGCGGGATCCGGCGCGGACGCCGGTTCCGGAACCGCCACCACGCCCGCCGAGGCCGACCACGAGCCGGCGCCCGCAGCCGCCGAAACCCCGCTCGAGCTCGCCGGTTTCTGGTCCGCGGCCGAGCCACCACCGCGCATCGACCTCCCGGGCGAACGGCCCGGTCTGTCGCTGCTGCGCCGGCTGGAACCGTTCTCCGCGTTGGACCACGACCTCGTCGCGCACTTGGGGCCGGTGTACCGCACCGTGGCGTCCGCCGCCGAGGCGGCGTTCGAAGCCGCCGATGCCGCGACGGCGAACGAGGACGACGGCTCG
>DATFKM010000377.1:0-6492 GCA_035268645.1 Paracoccaceae bacterium
ATCACGGCGGCCACGAAGTCGCCCGCCCCGTTCAGCCGCCTCGGCGCCTTCGGTCCGAGCGCGAGGGACGCTCCGCTCTCGTCCACCGCCATGGCGCCGATGCCGCCCTCCGCCTCGACCGAGGTCACGACGACCGCCCGCGGCCCGCCGGGACGCAGCCGCGCGCGGAGGGCCTCCGCCGCCCGGCGGATCGCCGCCTCGCCCGTCACCGGCAGACCGGTGAGCCAGCCGAGTTCGAAGGCGTTCGGCGTCGCGACGTCGGCCAGCGGCAGCAGCCGCTCGCGATAGACCGTCCCGACCTCCGCGGGCAGGTAGAGCCCCGGACCGTCGTCGCCCAGCACCGGATCGCAGAGCTGCAGCGCGTCCGGCCGCGCCGCCCGGTGCGCCCCCGCCAGATCGGCCACCGCGCGCGCCGCCGCCTCGGTCCCGAGATACCCCGTGAGCAGCGCGTCCGCCCGCGCCAGCGCCCCCGCCGCGACGAGGCCGCGGCCGAGCGCCGCGATCTCCTCGCCGGGCAGACGCCGCCCCTCGACCCCCGGCGTCGCGGCATGGCCGGACAGCAGGACCGTCGGCAGCGTCATCGCCTCCACCCCCATGAGCGCCAGCGTCGGGGCCGAGGCGCCGTGGCCCACATGCCCCGCCACCACCGCCGACTGGATCGAGAGACAGACCGGCGTGCGCCGCGCATCCGCCATTCCGCGCCCTCCGCCCCGCGGCCGCGCCACACTTGCCCGGCGCGGACCCGACCCTCATAAACGGGTTCGGACCCGCCCTTGCAAGGAGACCACCGTTGCAGCCCGAGACCCGCGCCGGCGACGGCGCAGGATCCGCCTCGCCCGCCACCCCGAGCCTGGCCGACGAAGCCGCCGCGGAAACCGCCCCGTCAGGCGCCGCCGAAGCCGCCGCGCCGGATGGGTCCGCCCTGCCGGCCGACGCGCTGACGGGCGCCGCGGGGTTCGACTCGACGGCGCTCTGGATGGGCCTCGCGATCGTGCTCCTGCTCGGCGTCTCGGCGTTCTTCTCGGGCTCGGAGACGGCGCTCACGGCCGCCTCGCGCGCCAAGCTGCACGGCGCCGCGGAGAAGGGCGACCGCAGCGCCCTGACCGCGCTCCGGCTGAAGGAGGACGGCGAGCGGCTGATCGGCTCGATCCTGCTCGGCAACAACCTCGCCAACATCCTCGCGACCTCGCTCGCGACGATCTTCTTCACGCTGCTGGTGGGCGAGAGCGGCGTGGCGGTCGCCACGCTCGCCATGACCGCGCTGGTCGTCGTCTTCGCCGAGATCGCGCCGAAGACCTACGCCATCACCGCGCCCGAGTCCGCGGCCACCCTCGTCGCGCGGCCGATCGGCGCCGTGGTGCGGGTGTTCGCGCCGGTCGTGGCCGGCACCACGATCCTGGTGCGGGTCTTCCTGAGCCTGTTCGGCGTCAAGACCGATCCCGGAGCCCATGTCCTCGCGCTCGAGGAGATCCGCGGCGCCATCGACCTGCATCACTACGAGGGGGCGGTGGAGAAGGACGAGCGCGACCGGCTGCTCGCCGCGCTCGATCTGCGCAACCGCGAGGTGTCCGAGGTGATGCGCCACCGCCGCTCGATCCAGACGCTGGACGCGGACCTGCCGCCGGCGGAGATCCTCGAGTTCTGCCTCTCCTCCCCCCACACCCGCATCCCTGTCTGGCGCGACAATCCGGAGAACATCGTCGGCGTGATCCACGCCAAGGATCTGCTGCGCGCCGTGCACAAGCTGACCGAGGCGGGCGAAGCCGAAGGCGAGGGCGAGGGCGGCTGGGCCGGGATCGAACGGCTCGACGTGGCCGAGGTGGCGATGGAGCCTTGGTTCGTGCCCGACACCACCTCGCTCGACGAGCAGCTGCGCGCCTTCCTGAAGCGACGCTCCCACTTCGCGCTGGTGGTGGACGAGTACGGCGCGCTGCAGGGGCTGATCACGCTCGAAGACATCCTCGAGGAGATCGTCGGCGACATCGCGGACGAGCACGACGTCGAGGTCGAAGGCCTTTCGCGCCATCCCGACGGCTCGGTGGTGCTCGACGGCGCCACGACGATCCGCGATCTGAACCGCGCGATGGACTGGAGCCTGCCTGACGAGGAGGCCAACACCGTCGCCGGCCTCGTGATCCACGAGGCGCAGACGATCCCCGCCGCCGGTCAGATCTTCAGCTTCCACGGCTTCCGGTTCGAGGTGCTGGAGCGTCGGCGCAACCAGATCACGCGCCTTCGCGTCAAGCGCCTCGTCTGACGCCGCCGGCTGGCACGGCGCTCAGGGGGCGTATTCGAACAGCCGCCGGGCGAGCCCGCGGGTCGAGAGATCCGCGGCCAGCTGGCGCCCCGTCGACGCCTCGAAATAGCGCACCTCGATCGTCTCGGCGGCGGCCAGCCCCTCGGCCTCCTCCGTCGAGAGCGCACGCCCGGCCCGGCAGCCGTCCGGAAGGCACACCTGCACCGGCGCGTCGAGCGCGGTCTCGCCGTCGATCAAAAGGCGCACCCCCGGCGGAACCGCGATGCCGAGCGGCGCCGCGACGCTGAGCGCGGGAGATCCGCCGCCCTCGTCGAAGCTGATCGCGACGGTCGCGAAGCGGCTGGCGCCGAGCGGCGCCACCAGCCGCGCCGAGACGCTGCAGCGGCCGTTCTCGCACAGGCGCGACCAGTCTGCGGGTCCGCCCACCTGGGCCGCCGCGGGCGCCGACGCGGCCCCCGCCAGGGCGAGCGCCGCGAGCAGGCGTCGAAACCGGTTGCCGGTCATGTCGGAGGATCCTCCAAACGGAAAGCGCCGCGCCCGGAGGCGCGGCGCGGAACGCCGTCGGCGCTTGGGTTCAGGCCTTGGGCGAGCCCAGGACCCGACGGGCGCCGAGGGCGCCGACGCCGGTCGCCAGCAGCCAGAACGCCGCCGGCAGCGGGATCTCGCCGTTGGGCTCGGGCGTCGGATCGGGGATGATGATCTCGCCGCCGATGCCGGAGAACGCGAAGATGAAGGTCGCGGTCTCCTGACCGGAGCTGTTGAAGCCGGTGCCGTCCGGATCCGTTCCTTCCTGGCCGAGCGAGAACAGCTCCGCCCCGACTTCGCCCAAGGCGGTCTCCGCGGCGGTCTCCGTGCGCGTGGCGCCGTAGAAGATGTCGAACTCGAACGATTCGCCGATGCCGAGGCCGCCGAACCCGAAGTCGAAGTTCGAGCCGTGGTCGTCCGGACCGAGATCCACGAAATCGCCGATGCCGCCGGCCACGACCGGCGAGCGAGGCCCGGCGAACGGATCGCTGTTGGCGAAACCGTCGTCGACAGCGGACAGGACCGAAGGCGTGCTCGCGACGCCGGAATGGGTGACCACCTCGTTGAAGGTGTCCGGCTCGATGTCCCAGTCGAAGGTGCGCGTGTAGCGCAGATCCTCGACCACGGCGCCCGAGATGTTCTCGACCGTCACCTTCACCCGGTAGAGGCTCGAGGTCTCCGCAGCCGGCCCGAATTCGTGCGTGATCTGAAGCAGGGAGGCGTCGTTCGCGTCATTCCGCAGTTCGGTGATCGAGGTCGCCGTGGAGGCGGTGGAGGCGAAGCTGACCAGCGAGAGGTTGGCCGTGACGTTCGCGTTGTTCGCGGAGCCGGAGGCGACGCGCGTGCCGCCGGCGTCCGCGATGCCGACGCCCCAGCCCTCGCAGAGACAGCCATGCGACGTCGATTCGAGACCGGTCGGATTGTGCCGCAGACCCACCGCAGTCGTGCCGTCGACCGGCGACGGGTCCCCCCCGGGGATGTTCAGCTGTCCCAGGTCGTCGACGCCCAGCGTGACGAACCCGTTGGTTATGATCGCAGCCGCCGAAGCCGGCGCGGCGCCCATGCCCGCAGCCAAGCCCAGCGCCACGGCCGTCCAAGCCATATTTCGCATCGTATCACCCACCCTCAGTCGAAACTCCCCTCGCGGAGATCGTGGTTAACATGCCTGACGCGACGTCGACTCGGCAAGCGGAATCTCCCGGCGAGCGATCCATCCCCCCCTCCGCGTGGATCCGCGCGACCCAGGAGGGCGGCGGCCACGCTTGGGAGATCCTCGTGCGGTGCGGGCGATGCGGCGCGCCGGCCGACCCCTGATCGCCCTGACCATAGGCGGACACGAGGCGCCCACGCCCGTCTCCATCGTCGCCCGCGCCGCGAACACCCGATACGCGGCGGCGACCGGGCGGCCGGAACTGCGGGCCGCGGTCGCCGCCGCGTCGCCTTGCGCACCGGCGCGCCCTGCACGCCGGAGGAGATCGAAGTCACCGTCGGAGGCCGGATGGCGCCGAGCCGGGCCTTCGAAGCCTGCCTCGACACCGGCGACGCGGCGGTGATCTTCGATCCGTGTCATCCGCCACATCCCGGCGCGATACGCGCCGCGGGCGCCCGCGTCCGTGTGGCGCCGTCGCTGTCCGACGTGGCTTCCAGCCCGATTTCGAGGCGTCAGACCGCGCCTGCGACGGGGCCCGGGCGCTCCTGATCAAAACACCCTCCACAACCCCATGGGGCGCCGACTATCGGCCCGGGACGGTCGCGGCGGTGGCCGAGATCGCCCGCCGGCGGAACCTCCGGCTGATCTCGGACGTGCTCTACGACGGCATGGTCCGGTCCGGAATGCACCGCTCGCCGCGTGCCTGCCGGGCACGGCGGAGCGGACGGTCGTGATCGGCCCGCGCTCCAACAGCCACGCGATGACCGGCTTCCGCCTCGGTTGGGCGGTCGCGCCCGCGCCGCTGACGGGCCTGACGGGCGATCTCGCGCTCGACCTCGCCTCCGGCCTGCGGGGCTTCGTGCCGGACGCGGGCCTCTTCGCGCTCACCTTGGCGGGGCGGAGGAGGCGGCGCTGTGCGAGACCTCCCGCGACCGGCGCGACGTCGCGGTCCGGGGGCTCGCGGGGCGTGACGGCGTGCGGCTCTCGGCCTCGGACGGGGCGATCCGCGTGATGCTCGACACCCGAGCGACGGGGATGGACGGACGCGCCTTCGCCCCCGCCCTGTCCGACACCGAACGGCTGGCCGCGTCCCCGGCGAGAGCTTGGGCGCGTCGGCCGCCGGGCATCTGCGCGTCGCGGTCACGGGCCCGGACGACGCCCTCGCCGAGGCGCTGCGCCGCCTCGCCCGCTTCGCCGAGGCGCGGCGGGCCCCGGCCCGAGCCGCCGTCCGGAGCGCCGTCTCTGGTGCGCGCCGCCCATGGCGTCTATGCTGCGCGCAACGCCGGAGGAGACCGCATGCCCGCACCGCTCGTCGCCGCGCCCGCCGCGCTCAAGGCCGTGGGCTACGCCGCCGCCGGGGCCGCGACGCTCTGGGCGATCGCCCGCGCCCGCCGCGCCGCGGGGCCCCGCCCGGACGCCGAGGAGGCCGCGCTCGACGCGCTGCCGCAGGGCCTCGACGTGACCTACGGCCCGGAGGCCGGCCGCGCGCGCAGCGACCTGCGCGGACGCTGGACGCGGGTGCTGCGGCTCGGCCCGCACGGGCCGGGCGTCGCCGTCGATCTCGCCGCGATGGCGCGGCTGAGGGTGGCGTCCGTCCCGCCCAGGGGCGGCGCCGGAAGGGGATCCCGATGAGCTTGAGACTTCGTTACGCCAAGGCCTCGCCGTTCGTGCGCAAGGTGATGGTCGCCCTGCACGAGACCGGTCTCGTCGACCGGACCACGCTGGAGGAGGGGGCGTCCTCCCCGCTCGACCCGAACCCCGGGAACGTGGCGGTGAACCCTCTCGGCAAGATCCCCTGCCTGATCACCGAGGAGGGCCTCGCCCTCTACGACAGCCGCGTGATCTGCCGCTGGATCGACGCCGAGGCCGGGGGCGGGCTCTATCCGACGGGCGACGCGCTCTGGCCCGCGCTGACGCTCGAGGCGACGGCGGACGGGATCATGGAGGCCGGGCTCTCGGTGGTCTACGAATCGCGCTTCCGGCCGGAGCCGATGCGCATGAGCGACTGGGTCGAAGGCCAGCGGCGCAAGATCCTCGCCGCCTGCGACATGCTGGAGGGCGAGGCGTCGACGCGCCTCGAAGGGTCTGCGGACATGGGCCGGCTCGCCGTCGCCTGCGCCCTCGGCTACGTCGACTTCCGGCTGCCCGATCTCGGCTGGCGTGACGGGCGCCCCGCCCTCGCGGGTTGGGCGGAGCGCATCATGGCGCGCCCCTCTCTCGTGGCCACCGCTCCGGAATAGGGTTTCGCGGCAGTAGCTTGCGGGGCGTTCAGGCGTCCAGCAGGCCAAGCGCGTGGAAGCTCGCCACCTCGCCCTTGCCGATCACGACGTGGTCGTGAAGGGCGAGGCCGACGGCGCGGCAGGCGGCCTCGATCCGGCGCGTCATGTCGACGTCGGCGCGGCTGGGCTGCGGATCGCCGGAGGGGTGGTTGTGCACCAGCACGAGCGCCGACGCGCCGAGCTCGAGCGCCCGCTTGACCACTTCGCGCGGATAGACCGGGACGTGATCGACGGTGCCGCGCTGCTGCGCCTCGTCGGCGATCAGCACGTTCTTGCGGTCG
>DATFKM010000378.1:0-5234 GCA_035268645.1 Paracoccaceae bacterium
GTCCACGGCGTGATCGACGCCCTCGACGTCCTCCAGCTCGTGCAGGAAGGTCGTGAACGGCTGGCCGTGGCGATGGATGGCGAGACGGCAGGCGTGCAGCCCCTCCTCGAGGTCGCCGGCGTCGCAGACCCGCATGCCCAGGATCGAGGAATGCGCCTTCACCGGCTTGAGCCAGAACGGATAGTCCGGCGCGTCGCGGCGCGCGGAGACCGGATCGAACGGATTGAGCGGCGCGCAGGCCGGCGCGCGGTCCGGGAACAGGCGGGCCTGAATCTGGCGCAGCCAGTACTTGTGCTCCAGCCGCGCCACCGTCTCGGGCGAGGCCCCGCGCAGCCCGTAATGGCGGTTCAGCATCGCCACCGCGCCGGTGACGGGGAAGTCGAGATGGCCGATGATCGCGTCCGGCGGAGCGCCGAGCGCGTCGATGCGCTCTCGCGCGACGTCGACGATCCGGTCGAACTCGATGCCGTCGACGCGCGGCAGCACCTCCTCGTTGTTCAGGATCGGCTCGACCCGCCAATCCTTCGCCTCGGGGATGTCGCGGATCATCGCGAGATTGAACTCGTTGGTCCCGATCACGCAGATGGTCTTGGTCTCGCTCATCCTAAGCCTCCCATCCATGCGGCGTCGCCGGCGGGGCGCGGGCGGGTCGCCGCGGCTCCCGTTCAGGACAACGCGGCGTCGGGCGCGGCGTTCCGGCGCAGGGACGCGCTCACGGCTCGTCCGGCAGGCCGGGTTCGTCCTCGGTCCCGGCGAGGGCCCCGAGAAGGGCGGCGCGCGAAAGCCTCTCGGCGATGCCGGAGGGCCGCTCGAATCCCATCCGCGCGAGGCAGGCGGCCTGCATCCGCCCCGGCGCCCCGACGCGAAGCCCCGCCCAGACCAGCGCGGCGAGGTCGCGCCGCGAGGCCGCCGCCTCCCGGAGGCGCGAGAGCGCGGGCAGCAGGCGGCGCTCGACGCGGGTGAAGTCCGTGCCGAAGGGAAAGCTCGGCAGGTCGCCCGCCGCGCGGGCGGGAGCGAGCCACCGGCGCACCGCCGCAGGCGTGTTGCCGCGCGCGCCGGCCGGGACCTCGGCGTCGCGCGGCAGCTTGCCGGCGGATTTCGCGGCCTCCAGCAGCTCCGGCTGGAACTCCGCGTCGGCGATGGCGATCATGGCGCGAACCGCCTCCTCGTCGGTCTTCCAGCGCAGGTCCGCGACGCCGTATTCGGTGACGACGAGGTCGCGGAACTGCCGCGGCGAGGTGGCGTGAGGAACCTCCCAGACGATGTTGGACCGGCGCCGACCGCCGCTCTCGCGCGCCGCGTCGAGAACGGTGACCGCCCGGGCGCCGTGCAGCGCGAAGGCCTGGGCCACGAAGTCGAACTGGCCGCCGACGCCGCTGACCTCGCGCCCGTCCGGAAGCGCGTCCGAGGCGATCGCGCCGAGCGGACTCGCCCGCATCGCCTTGTTGACGAAACGCGCATGCGGGCGGGCGGCCCGGCGTCCGGCCTCGTCGCCGAAGAGGGCGTTGGTGTGGCTGACCGGGACCATGGCGATGCGCCGGCGCAGCTCGGCCGGCATCTCGCGCAGGCGCCGGCGAAAGGCGCGCGAGCCGATGAAGAAGCCGGCGGCGATCGCCGCGCCCTCGACCTCGCGCCGCACCACGCCACCCTCCATCAGGTGCAGCAGCGGCTCGACCAGCATCTCGGTGGAGGCGTGCAGCCCCTCGCGGAACGGCCCCGCCTCGGCGAAGCCGTGATCGCCGGCGCCGAAGGGATCGGCGGCGAGGAGGGCGCGGTGCGTATCCGGCGCGCCGTGGCGCAGAAGAAGCGCCTGGGCGACGGCGTCGCCGAGCGCACCGATGCCGATCTGCAGCGTCCCGCCGTCGCGGATCAGGCGCGAGACGTGCAGCCCCTGCGCCTGATCGGAGAGCGAGACGGGCCGCTGCGGCAGCGAGAACAGCCGGTCGGCGCCGTCCCCGCCCTCGGGCTCCAGCAGGACGTCGACCTCGTCCGGCCCCACCTCGGCCGCGCCCGCCATGAAGGGCAGCGCGGGCTCGACCTCGACCGCGAGAAGGAATTCGGCCTCGCCGCGCCGGCGGGCGGCCAGCAGGTCGGGCGTCAGGTCGGGGTTGCAGCTGAGGCTGAAGCGCCCGTCTCCGGGCGAGACGAGCTGGGCGACGACGTTCGGGCGGCGCTCCAGCAGCATCGGCACGGCGTCGACGTAGTTGAGCGGCACGTAACGGCGCTGCGCGGCGTCGACGTGGATCCAGCGGCCCGCCATCAGGAAGAACTCGCTGGCCGAGACGTTCTCCGGCAGCGCGTCGGCGCGCAGCAGCTCGGCGTAGCGGAGCGGCTCGGGCTCGCCGAACAGGCGCGCCGAGGCGGGCCCGAGAAAGCGCCGCTCCATGTCGCCGGAGGGTTCCGGCGGCTCCAGCGTCAGCGCGGTGAGGATCGAGAGGCGGATCGAGGGATCGGCCTCCGCCGCGCGGGTCAGCGCGTTGGCGAGCGCCGCGCTCTTGCCGAGGCCGAGCGGCAGCGCCAGCCGCACCTCGCCGCCGGTACGCTCCAGGATCGCGCCGGCGGCGGCCTCGGCCGTCTCGAAGCGCCGCGGCGGGTCCGCCTCATCCAAGATCGGACCAGCCGGGATCGGGGCGGAAGCGCGGGCCGTGCCGTTCCGCGAGCCGCTCCAGCGCGGCGCGGATCTCCTCGGCCCCGCGGGCCTCGGCATAGGCGAGCGGGCCGCCGCGGAACGGGGCGAAGCCGGTCCCGAAGATCATCGCGGCGTCGATCGCGCCGGCGTCGCGCGCGACGCCGCGGCGCAGGCACTCGACGCAGGCGTCGAGCATCGGCAGCAGCAGACGGTCGGTCAGGTCCTCCGGCGCCTCGGCGCCGGGATCGCCCTTCTTCGCCTCGCCGTCCTCCCACTCGTAGAGGCCGCGGCCGGTCTTCCGGCCGAGATCGCCGGCCTCCACCCGCTCGCGGAACCAGCCCGGGATCTCCGGCAGCGGGCGGTCGAGGTCGCGCGTGAGGCTCTCGGCGACGCCGAGACAGATGTCGAGGCCGACCTGATCGGCGAGCTCGACGGGGCCCATCGGCATCCCGAACCTCTCCGCCGCGGCGTCGAGCGTGGCCTTGTCCACGCCCTCGTCGAGCAGCGTCAGGGTCTCCATCAGGTAGGGCGTGAGCGCCCGGTTCACCACGAAGCCGGGAGAATCCGCGACCGGCGTCGGCAGCCGGCCGAGCGCGGCGGCGAAGGCGTCGAGCCGGCGCGCCGTCTCGTCGTCGGCGCCGTCATGGCGCACGGTCTCCACCAGCTCCATCCTGGCCACCGGGTTGAAGAAGTGCAGCCCGCCGAAGCGCCCCGGCGCCGCCAGCCCCTCCGCCAGCGCGGCGAGGCGGAGCGAGGAGGTGTTGGTGGCGATCAGCGCGTCCGGCTTCAGCCGGGGCTCCAGATCGGCGTAGATCCCGCGCTTGAGCTCGAGGTCCTCCGGCACGGCCTCGATCACCAGATCGGCGCGGGCGGCGCCGTGGCCGGCAGGGTCCGGGATCAGCCGGTCCAGCGCCGCACGGGTCTCGCGGTCGTCGAGGTGGGCGTCGCGGAAGATCGCCTCGGCCCGCGGCACGGCCGCGCCGAGACCGTCCTTCGAGACGTCGAAGAGCGACACGCGGCAGCCTTTCAGCGCGCACCAGGCGGCGATGTCGGCCCCCATCTCGCCGGCCCCGACGACGTGGACGTGACGGACGCCGTGATCGCCCTTCGCGGCGCCTTTCAGCCCCTCGCGCAGCTCGAACACGCGCATCAGCGCGCGGCAGGCGTCGGTGCTCAGCAACGCGGCGAAGGAGCGCGTCTCGCCGCGCCGCATCGCCTCCGGATCGTCGCCCTCGGCCTCCCAGAGGTCGATCAGCGCATGCGGCGCCGGGTAGTGCGCCTTCGGGGCCTTCGCCTCGGTCTTGCGGCGCATCCGGGCCGCGGCGAGGCGGCGCGCGGGCCCGAGCGTCTTGACGCGCTCGGCCATGCCGCGCTCCGGCCCCTCGAGCCGGCCTTCGGCGGCCGCCGCGACGGCGGCGCGGACGTGGCGCTCCTCGACCACGGCGTCGGCGAGCCCGAGCGCCTTCGCCTTGTCGGCGTAGGCGGGCTTGCCGGTCAGCATCATGGTCATCGCCTCCAGCGGGTCGATCACCGCGGGCAGGCGGACGGTGCCGCCGAGGCCGGGATGCAGGCCGAGCTTCACTTCGGGAAACGCGGCGTGGGCGTTCCCGACGAAGACCCGCCGGTCGCACGCGAGCGCCAGCTCCAGCCCCGCGCCGAGGCAGTGGCCGTGGATCACCGCGACGGTCGGGAACTCCTGCGCCTCGAGCCGGTCGAGCACGCGCAACCCTTCCTCGAGCAGGCGTTCGACCTCTTCCTCGCCCTCGAGGGCCTTCAGTTCCTCGATGTCGGCGCCCACCGCGAAGCCCGCCGGCTTGGCGGAGCGGATCACGAGCGCCTTCGGCGGCTCCGACTCCAGCGACGCCAGCACCGCGTCGAGCCCCTCCAGCGCGTCGCGGCCGATGGCGTTGGCCGATCCCTCGCCGCGATCGAGCGCCAGCCAGGCGATCCCGGCCCGGTCGCGCGCGAAGCGCCAGGGCCCGTCGCGGGCCGCGTCCCGCGCCGGCCCGAGTTCGGGGAGGATCCCGTCGAGATGGTCCGTCACGCCGTCGCTCATCGCCGCCTCACGTCGCCTCGAGGAGCATGGCGCCGCCCTGCCCGCCGCCGATGCATTCGGTCGCGACGCCGCGGCGCTCGCCGCGACGCCGCATCTCGCGCGCGAGGTGCAGGACGATGCGCGCGCCGCTGGTCCCGACCGGATGGCCGAGGGCGATGGCCCCGCCGTCGACGTTGAGCCGCTCCCGCGGGATCCGGCCGAAGGCGCCGTCGAGGCCGAGCACCTCGCGCCCGTAGTCCGCGTCCTCCCAGGCCTCGAGGCAGGCCAGCACCTGCGCAGCGAAGGCCTCGTTGATCTCCCAGAGATCCACGTCCCCGGCGCCGAGGCCGCGGCGCGTCAGCAACGGCGTGGCGGCGAGCGTCGGCCCGAGTCCCATCACCGAAGGAGGCAGCGCCGCCCATTCGGCCCCGCGGATCGCGGCGATCGGCTCGAGGCCGTGGCGCTCCACCGCGTCCTCGGAGGCGAGCAGCAGCCAGCAGGCGCCGTCGGTGACCTGCGAGGCGTTGCCCGGCGTGACCTGACCCCAGGGCTTCTCGAACACCGGATCGA
>DATFKM010000379.1:0-2521 GCA_035268645.1 Paracoccaceae bacterium
GCGACATCCTCGCCCACCAGCCGCAACGCGCCGCCGCAGTCGGGGCGACGCTCGCCGGGGCCGCCCGAGATCCCCCGTACGACAATGGCCGACGGCAGCGACGTGGCGAGCGCATTCAACGCGCGCGGCGAGCTTATCCGAGGCCGCAACGGCCGAATACGACCGACAACGCTTCCGGGCGACACGCGAACCGCCCGGCCTTCCGAGGTTTCCGGCTTCCGCATCGTTCCCGATTGGACGCCCGTCGAGGTCGTGCGACCGAACAGACCGAAACGAGCGTGGCCCGCTCCGTGTCGGTCACGAGCCGGCGCGCGGGCGGCGGCGCGCGAGAAGCCAGCCTGCAAGCGCGAGATAGACGAAGATGCCGGCCGTGAGGAGACCCTGACCGGGGTCCGGGTTCCGGGCCGTGGGCGCCTCCGGCGGCGCGGGCGACAGCGCCGGGGCGGCGCGCAGGTTGGCGCCCACGTCCGGCCTCGCGCCGAGCGCGGCGTCGATCGCGCGCACCGTCGTGTCGGAGAGCGGCTGCACGCGGGTGTCGAAGGAGATCGGACCCTGCCGGCCGAGGCCCGGCTCGGACGCGACCGTGGGCCCGGTCAGGACCGTCTGCATCGACAGGACCGAGACCGGCCCCTGGAGACCGGGATGGGTCTCCGGCCGCAGCACGGCCTCGCCGAAGAACGGCAGCGCGAGGCGGGCGGCGCCCCGCCACCAGGCGGAGGCGTCGACCAGCCGCAGCCGGGGTTCGGCCCGGAGCAGTTCCACCACGTCGCCGCGCTGGCGGCTCGCGATGACGAGGCCCGCATCCGCCTCGCCCCGCGCGATGGCGGCGCCGACGGCCGCGGCGCCGCCGTCCTTCTGCGGCGCCAGCTCGACCGGCCCCTGGCGATGGCGTGCGAGCACGGAGGCGACGAGATGGCCCGGCGACCCCTCGGGACCCGTGGCGACGACCCGCGCGCCGCCCAGCCGCGAGGGTCCGTCGCTTGCGGCGAGGGCGTAGAGCACCGTCCGGCCCACCACGCCGACCGCCTCCACCCGCGCGTCGCGCACCGCGCCATCCGCCGTCAGGCGGAAATGCGCGACGCTCGGCACGACGGCCATGCGCGCCTCTCCGGCGGCGACGGCCGCGAGGGGGTCGGCCACGGGCGTCAGCGAGACCGCGCGGCCGGGCATCGCGGTGCGCACCGCCTCGAGCGCCACGTTCGCGGGACGCGCGCCGATCTCGAACGGCTCGAGCGCGATCGCCAGCGGGATCTCGGGCGGAACGTCGACGCCCTCCGACAGGCCCAGCCGCGCGAGCGCGATCCCGGCGACCGCACGCGGCGTCCGGCCCGCGACCTGGACCTGTCGGACCAGCTCGCGCAGCGCCGGCGCGTCGAGCCTCTCCGCCAGCGGCGCCAGCGCCTCGCGCAGCCCCGGGTGGCGCTCCAGCGCATCGGCGCTGGCGAGCGGCGCGGCCTCGTAGGCCGGAAAGAAGGGGCGGTCGGCTCCCAAGGCGGTCAGGCCGAAATCCCCGATCTGGGGATCGGTGGAGAAACCGATCATCACGTCGATGCGCTCGTCGACCAGCATCCCGTAGAGCGTCTCGCGCCGCTCGTCCGGGACGACCACGATTTCCCGGAACTCGAGCCCGTAGTGCTCGAGGAAACCGGCGAGGCCGTCTCTCGGCCGCTCGGCGAAGCCACGGCTCACGCCGAGGGCGAGACGGCCCGCGCGTGCGGCGAGGTCGCTCACCGTGGCGAGCTGCGCCCTCTGCGAGAGCGACAGGCGCGTCACCGTCGTGAAGCGCGATTCGAAGCCGAAGGGCTCCAGGAACTCGAGCCCGAGTTCGGCGAAGGGGCCGGCGAGGCGCTCGCGCACCAGCGCGCCGTCCGCCTCGAGCGGCGCGCCGAGAAGCGCGAGCGCGGTGCCGGTGTACTCCGGATAGACGTCCACGGCCCCCGCGCGCAGCGCCTGGAACACGTCGGCGCTGTCGCCGAGGCCCATGCGCCGGTCCACGGGCATGCCTCGCGCTTCGAGCGTCAGCGCCATCATCTCGGCGAGGATCCGGTCCTGGACGGTGTCCTTCGATCCGACGACCACGGGCGCGCGCTCGCAGCCCGCGACGAGCAGGGCGGCGAGGACGAGGAGAGCGGCGAGGCCCCGTCTCATGCCGCCTCCCTCGCGGGCGCGGCCGTCACGCCCTCCTCGACCTCTGGCCCGCCTTCGAGGCGTTCCAGGCGAAGGTCGTCGCCAAGGCGCTCCTGCTGGACGCGGAAGAAAACGCCTCCGCGCCCTCGCCGAATGGCGCTACGGCGGGGGCGACCGCTACTGCGCCGCGTGCCCGCGGCGGTGCGCGGACTGCCCCGAAGTCCTGAACCGGCCGCTCACCGATGAGGGCTGGGAGGTCTGGGACCTGGCCGGGCGGCTCGGCGGCCAGGTCCGCGCGATCCCGCGCGCGGTGCTCGGCTGGGACATGGGCTCCGCGCTCGACCTCGCCGAGGCGCTGGGCGTGGATACGCAGGCGGCCGCGGAGCTGCTGCCG
>DATFKM010000380.1:0-3635 GCA_035268645.1 Paracoccaceae bacterium
GACCTTCGTCGAGGCCTGCCGCGCCTGGAAGGCCGTGACCGGCGCGCTGCCCGCCCGCGTCTCGATCATGGTCGAGGGCGAGGAGGAATCGGGCTCCCCCTCCCTCGTCCCCTTCCTCGAGGCGCATCGCGAGGCGCTGACCCGCGACCTCGCCCTGATCTGCGACACCGGCATGTACGATCCGGAGACGCCCGCGATCTCCGCCACGCTCCGCGGCCTCATGGGCGAGGAGATCGTGATCCACGCCGCCGACCGCGACCTGCATTCGGGCATGTACGGCGGCGCCGCGGCGAACCCGATCCGCGTGCTCGCGCGCATCCTCGCGGACCTGCACGACGCCGACGGCCGCGTGACGCTCGAGGGCTTCTACGACGGCGTCGAGGAGCCCTCCGAGGCGATGCGCGCCCAGTGGGACGCGCTCGGCTTCGACGCCGGCGCCTTCCTCGGGGAGGTCGGGCTCTCCGTCCCCGCGGGCGAGGCCGATCGCGCCGCCCTCGAGCAGATCTGGTCGCGCCCGACCTGCGAGTTCAACGGAATCTCCGGCGGCTACGCCGGCGCGGGCTTCAAGACCGTGATCCCCGCGCAGGCCTCCGCAAAGGTGAGCTGCCGACTCGTCGGCCGCCAGGACCCGGAGGCGGTGCGCGCCGCCCTCCGCGCCCATGTCGAGGCTCGCCTGCCCGCCGACTGCCGGGCCGAATTCCACCGCCACGGCTCCGCCCCCGCCACCGTGATGAACGTCGACGCGCCCGCCTTCGAGGCGGCCCGCAAGGCGCTGTCCGACGAGTGGGGCCGCGAGGCCGCCTTCGTCGGCTCCGGCGGCTCGATCCCCATCGCCGGCCGCTTCCGCGAGATGCTCGGGATGGAGTCCCTGATGATCGGCTTCGGTCTCGACGACGACGGCCTGCATTCGCCGAACGAGAAATACGACCTGCGCTGCTTCCACCAAGGCGCACGCAGTTGGGCGCGCGTCCTCGCGGCGCTGAGCTGAGGCCGGTTCAGCCCCTGCGCCCGCGCCGACGGCGCGGGCCCGGATGCGCGATCAGCCCTTCGGCGAGCACCGCCGTCATCGGATGATCGGGCGCGACCGTCGCGTGGCGCGCATGCAGCGCGCGAAGCGCCGCCGGATCGCCCTCCGCCGCCCCCCGCCCGAGCGCCCAGTCGAGCAGGATCGACCGGCACTCCGCCGGCGCGAGACCGTCCATGCGATAGGCCTCCGCGATCAGTCCGCGCGGATCGAGCGGATCCCCGCACCCGACCGCCGCCGATCCCGTCTCCGCCTCGCCGTCGCATCCCATCGCCGCGTCCTCCGCCCGTCCCCGTGCAGGCGTAACGCAGAGTGCGCATCCGCCGCCCGTCCGCCTGCGACCTGCGCCGGCCGAACCGCGACCTCGGGCGCCCCTGCCCGCCCGCCGGGCGATCTCCGGGGCGGCGGCCGTCCGGCGAGCCGATCAGTCGGCCGCCACCGCCGCTCCCGTCCGCGCGCCGTCGCGTTCGGCGGCGGCGTCCTCGATGGCCGCGACGAGATCCTTCAGCTCGTACGGCTTCGGCAGGAACACGAAACGCTCGCCGCTCTCCAACGTGCGGCGGAACACGTCCTCGGCGTAGCCGGAGACGAACACCACCGCCGCATCCGGACAAAGCGCGCGGGCCCGTCGCACGAAGGTCGGGCCGTCGAGCCCCGGCATCACCACGTCGGAGACGATGGCGTCGACGCCGCCTCCCTCCGCCTCCAGACGCTCCAACGCCGTCTCGGCGCAATCGGCTTCTTGCACGTCGAAGCCACGAAGCGTCAGCGCGCGCGCCGCGAAGGCGCGCACCGCCGCCTCGTCCTCCACCAGAAGCACCGAGCGCACGCGCGTCCCCGGCCGCGCGGCGCCGGCCCCGGCCCGCTCCGCTGAGGCGTCGGCGGTCTCCGCCGCCGAGGCCTCGGCCTCCGGCGCATGGAGCGGCAGGTAGATGGAGAACACGGCCCCGGCGCCCGGCGTGCTGTCGGCGAAGATGAATCCGCCGGTCTGCTTGACGATGCCGTAGGCGGTGGAGAGCCCGAGGCCCGTGCCCTCGCCGGTGCGCTTGGTGGTGAAGAAGGGCTCGAAGATCTTGTCCAGCCGGTCCGGGGGGATGCCCTCGCCCGAATCGGCCACCTCGATCACCACGTACTCGCCGACCGGGACCACCGCCTGCCCGCGGCGGATCTCCCGCTCGAAGGTCATGTTGCAGGCCGAGACGCGCACGTCGCCGCCGCCGGGCATCGCGTCCCGGGCGTTCACCACCAGATTGACGATGACCTGCTCGAACTGGCGCTGATCGACCCGCACCAGCCCCAGATCGTCGGCGAGATCCAGCACGAGGCGCACCCTCTCCCCGATCAGTCGATTGAGCAGATGCGAAAGCTCGTCCAGCGCCTCCGCCAGCGAGATCACCTTCGGGCGCAGCGTCTGCTTGCGCGAGAAGGCGAGCATCTGGCGCACCAGCGCCGCGGCGCGGTTCGCGTTCTGGCGGATCTGCACCAGGTCGGCATGGTCCGCATCGGCCGCGTGATGGCGCATCAGCAGCAGGTCGCAATGGCCGAGGATCGCGGTCAGCAGGTTGTTGAAGTCGTGCGCCACGCCGCCGGCGAGCTGGCCGACGGCCTGCATCTTCTGGCTCTGAACGAACTTGGCCTCGAGGGTCTTCAGCTCCGTCGCGTCGCCCAGCACCGCGATCAGCCCGGCCTCGCCGTCGAGATCGATGCGGCTGAGCGAGATCTGCAGGAAGGTCTCGACATCCTCGCGTCGCGCCCGCGCGATCTCCGAGCGTCCGGCGCCGCGCCCGAGCGCGGCCTCGGCGACACGCTCGGTCATCGAGCGCCCCAGCCCCTCCGCCAGCGCCTCGATCGGCGCGCCGGGCGTGGCGCCGGGGCCGAGCAGCCGACGCGCCGGGCCGTTGACCGAAAGCACCCGGCCCGACGGATCGAGCCGCGCCAGCGCCACGGGCAGCCGCTCCAGCCCGTCGGCGACGGCGACGCCGGATTCGGTCGCGGCCGGACGCGGCGCGAGCAGCCAGCCGGGCGAGGCGCCCGAAGCCGCCGCCGGCAGCGGCACTGCGGCGCGGCGCGCCTCCTCGGCCGGCGGAGCCTCGATCTCGGCCAGGCCGAGCGCCGCGCGCAGGCTCGGCTCCTCCGCCGCCTGTACGGATTCGCCCGGTTCGGGCGCCCGCGGCGGCGGCGTCTCGAGCGCGGCGCAAAGCTCCGGCAGCCGCTCGCGCGCCGCCGCATTGGGCGTCAGCCGGTCGCCCTCGCGCAGCACCGCCGGCAGACCGAGGGCCTCGAGCGCCTCCGAGGCGCCCATCGCCGGCCCGGGGCTCAGCCGCCAGAGCAGCCGGCCGCCGTCCACGCGGCGCGCCGTCAGCGAGCCGCAGGGGGCGCCGCCCCGCCCGCAAACGCCGTCGCCGGCGACGCCGTTGCGCAAGGCCTCGCGCGCCAGACGATAGATCGCCGCGGGGTCGCCCTCGAACAGCGCCTCGACGCGGCCCGATCGCGCCGCATCCGGCCAGCCGGCCCGAAGCGCCGCGTTGACCGCCAGCAGCGCGCCGTCCGCGTCGCTCAGCGCCATCGGCTCCTCGGCCCGTTCGTGAAGCGCCGCGAAGGCCCGCACGGG
>DATFKM010000381.1:0-2168 GCA_035268645.1 Paracoccaceae bacterium
GCCCGCTCGCCCGACGCCTTCGCGCCCGAGACGGTCAGATCCTCCATCTGCGCGATGGAGCGGTGCGAAAGCTCGATCCCCCCGCCGAGCAGATAGGCCGGCGTCTTGGCCAGATCCTTCGCCCGGTCGGCCCGCGTCATCACCACCGCCGCGCCGCCGTCCGTCACCAGGCAGCAGTCGAGCTTGCCCAGGGGATCGCAGATCGGCCGCGCGCCGGTCACGTCCTCGACGCTCAGCGGCCCCCGCGCGAAGGCCGCCGGGTTCAGGTTGGCCCAGCCCCGCGCCGCGACCGCGACCTCGGCGAGCTGCTCCTTCGTCGTGCCGTATTCGTGCATGTGCCGCGAGGCCGCCAGCGCGTAGGCCGCGATCGGATGGCGCGGCCTGAAGGGCCGCTCGAAGGGCTGCGCCTCGGACATCGAGACCAGCCGCCCCCCCGCCGTCCGCTGGTTCGAGCCGTAGCAGATCAGCGCGACGTCGCAGAGCCCCGCCTCCAGCGCCATCGCCGCGTTGACGACATGCGCAACGAAGCTCGACCCGCCGATGTTCGACCCGTCCGAATAGCGCGGATGGATGCCGAGATGCTCCGCCACGCTGGAACTCGGCATGAAGTGATAGCTCGACGCGGTGAACAGCCCGTCCACGTCCGCCAGCGTCAGCCCGGCGTCGTCCAGCGCCGCCTCGGCCGATTTCGCGAGGATCTCCAGCGGCGACCAGCCCGGCGCCTCGCCGCAGCCCCACTCGCCGACGCCGACGACGGCGGCCTTCCCCTTCAGGCTCATGCCCCGTCCCCTTCGGCCTCGAAGGTCACCGCGAGCTCGCCCTCGACCTCCTCGATCTTCGCGCGCACCGGCATCCCGATCCGCACCGCCTCGGGCGGCGTGCCGACCACCCGCGTCATCATCTTCGGCCCCTCGGCCAGCTCGACGAGGCAGAGGCCGACGTCGCCCCCCTGCTCCGGGCGCCGGCGCATCACCGTCGCCGCATGGACCTCGCCGCGCCCGCTCGCCTCGACCCAGTCCAGCGCGCCGCCCGTGCCGGGCGCGACGGCGCGCGGCGGGAACACCGCCTCGCCCGTCGCCGGATCGCGCTGGATCATGAAGCGGCCCTCGGCCAGATGCGCGCGCCAGCGCGCCTCGGGCCCGGCCTCGCCGGCCTCGCTCATCGGTCGTCCCTCCCCGTATCCGGCCCGGTCGCGCGTCGCGCCGGGCGTCCTTCGCGGCGCATGAAACCGGAGGCGCGCGCCCGCCGCAAGGCGGGGCGCGCACGCCTCACCAGCCGTCGATCCAGGGCAGCGCCTTGGCCCGCCGCTCCCGCCGCGGCGCCTCCATCGCCCGGCGCACCCAGCGCCGGGTCTCGACCGGGTCGATCACGTCGTCGATCTCGCCCAGCGAGGCGGCGTTCAGCCCCCGCCCCGTCGCATACGCCTCCGCCACCCGCGCCTCGAACGCCTCGGCGCGCATCGAAGGGTCCTCGATCGCCGCGAACTCGTCGCGGAAGCCGAGGCGCACCGCCCCCTCGAGGCCCATCGCCCCGAACTCCCCCGTCGGCCAGGCCACCGTGAACAGCGGGTTGGCGAAGCCGCCCCCCGCCATCGCCTGCGCGCCGAGGCCGTAGCCCTTGCGCGTCACCACCGTCATGTAGGGCACCGTCAGGTTCGCCCCGATCAGGAACAGCCGCGCGCAATGCCGGATCAGCCCGGTGCGCTCCGCCTCCGGCCCGACCATGTTGCCCGGCGTGTCGCAGAGGAACAGCACCGGAAGCCCGTGCGCCTCGCAGAGCTGCAGGAACCGCGCCGCCTTGTCCGCCGCCGGCCCGTCGATCGCGCCCCCCAGCACCTTCGGATCGTTGGCGACGACGCCCACCGCCCGCCCCTCGATCCGCGCCAGCGCCGTGATCATCGCGGTCCCGAACTCCCGCCGCAGCTCCATGACCGAGCCCTCGTCGGCCAGAAGCTCCAGCACCCGACGCATCTCGTAGACCCGCCGGCGGTTCTCCGGCACGACGTGCCGCAGCCGCCGCTGATCCGCCGCCGACCAGTCGCCCACCGGCCCCTGGAAATACCCGAGATACTTTCGCGCCGCCGCCACCGCCTCGGCGTCGTCCTCGACCAGCAGGTCGACCACCCCGGCCTCGGCCTGCATCGGCGCCGGCCCGACCTCCTCCGGGCG
>DATFKM010000382.1:0-2239 GCA_035268645.1 Paracoccaceae bacterium
CCCCTCCGCCCGCGCGATGGCGACGAGATCGGTGAGATAGAGCTCGCCCTTGGCGTTGTCGGCGCGCACCTGCGCGAGGAGCCCGGCGAGGCGGGCGCCCTCCACGCACATCACGCCGGAATTGCAGAGGGTCGTCGCCCGCTCGGCCTCCGTGGCGTCGCGATGCTCGACGATGCGGGTCAGCGCGCCGCCCTCGAGGATCAGCCGGCCGTAGCCGGTCGGGTCGGCCGCCTCGAAGCCGAGCACGGCGAGGGCGTGCCCCCCCTCGGCCCGCGCCGCGACGAGGCGCGCCAGCGTCTCCGGCCGCACCAAGGGCGTGTCGCCGTAGAGCACCAGCACGTCGCCCGTCACGCCCTCGAGCGCCGGCAGCGCCTGCGTCACGGCGTGCGCGGTGCCCCTGCGCTCCGCCTGAACGGCGATGCGCGCCTCGGGCCGCAGCCGCCGCGCGGCGTCGGCCACCGCCTCGCCGCCATGCCCGGTCACCACAACCAGCCGCTCCGGCCCCAGCGCCTCGGCCGCCGTGATGGCATGCGCCAGCATCGGCGCGCCTCCGACCGGGTGCAGCACCTTGGGGCGGCGCGACTTCATGCGCGTGCCCTCGCCCGCGGCAAGGATCACGGCGGCGGCGACGGCGGGCGGGCTCTCGGCTGGACGGCTCATGCTTCAGCGTCTACCACCCTCGGGCCGGGCCGGGAACGTCGCGGCGGCGCGACTCGATGACATTTCGTTTCGAAGGGTGACGCATGCGCGGCGCGGTGTTCGACCTCGACGGCACGCTGGCCGACACCAGCGCCGACCTGATCGCCGGCGCCAACGCCGCGCTGGCGGAGGCCGGCGCCCGCGGCAGGCTCGACCTGCGGACCGACGGCGGCCTGTCGGGCCGCGGCGGGCGCGCGATGCTGCGGATGGGCTTCACGCGCTCCGGTCTCCCGGAGACCGAGATCGAGGCGGCGGTCGAGGCCGCCTTCGCCCCCTTCCTCTCCGCCTACGAGGCGCGCATCGCCGACGCGTCGGTGCTGTTTCCGGGGGTGGAGGCGGCGCTCGACGCGCTGGAGGGCGCCGGCTGGCGCCTCGCCGTCTGCACCAACAAGCCCGAGCGGCTGGCGCGGATCCTGCTCGCGAAGCTCGGCCTGCTCGACCGCTTCGGCGCGATCGTCGGCGCCGACACCCTGCCCGTGCGCAAGCCCGATCCCCGCCCCTTCCGCCACGCCGCGGAGGGGGCCGGCGCCGTCGCAGCCCGCTCGGTCATGATCGGCGACACGGTCACGGACCGAGAGACGGCGCGCGCCGCCGGCGTCCCCTCCGTGCTGATGGATCTCGGCGTCTCCGCCGACGACGTGCACGCCCTCGGCGCCGCCGTGGTTCTGCCGGCTTGGTCGCATCTGCCAGGGGCGCTGGAGGCGCTGGCGCCGGTCCACGGGGCCGCTTGACGGGCGTGCGGGCCGCAGCTATCAGCGATCGCGGCGGGCGGTTAGCTCAGTTGGTAGAGCACAGTGTTCACATCGCTGGGGTCACTGGTTCGAATCCAGTACCGCCCACCATTCCCTTAAAGATCAACGCCTTAGACCTCGGCGTTCCGGGTGAGCCATGCAGGTGAGACATTGCATCGGCAAATCCAAGCTACCTCAGCCGTTCGCGGCATGGAATCTTCTACTTCCGCTGGCCGATTCCTCCGGCCCTCCACCCTCAGCGCCGACAAGTGCATGCAACGGTCTCTCTGCACACGCATTGCCGCCGGGAGGCCCTGCGCCTCTCGCGGGCGCTCAGCTACGCGGGTGAACTGATGCGGTGGATGCCCCCCGCCCAGCGGCATCTCGTATGCCGTGACGGTTCGATGGGAACCGAGCGGAGGGCGCATCGACGACGACGAAGGTCGGCATGCCGGCGATCGACGTGGCGAAGGGCGGCTTTCAGGTCTGCGCCGTCGGCGCGGATGGGGCGGTTCCGTTCGACCGGGCGCCTTCTCGGACGAGGCTGGCGGCGCTTCCGGCGGAGCGGTCGGCCTGCGTGGTGGCGATTGAGGCTTGCGCGACGTGGCGTCACCGGGGCCGGGTCGCGCAACCGCACGGCCACGAGGTGCGGCTGGTCCCGGCGGCGCACGTGAAGCCGTTCGTCAAGCGGCAGAAGAACGACCGCGCGGATGCCGAGGCCATCGCGGAAGCGGCGCTGCGGCCGACCATGCGCTTCGTGGCCGTGAAGAGCGTGGAGACCCAGGGTCGCGCTGTGGCGTTCCGGACGC
>DATFKM010000383.1:0-5619 GCA_035268645.1 Paracoccaceae bacterium
CTTCGGCGACGGCCCTGCGCGGGAGCGGGGCGATCGGGTCGAGACCTGGGAGTTGCCGGGCGAAGTGACGATCCGCGTGCTCGCCCGTCCGCATCCGCAGGGCGCGGTGGCGCTGCTGTTCGAGGACGTGAGCGAGACCACCCGTCTCGAGCGTCGCTGGGCGGTGGAGAGCGAGACGCGCCGGGCGGTGATGGACCGTCTGGTGGAGGGCGTCGCCGCCTTCGGCCCGGGCGGCGAGGCGCGCTTCGCCAACCCCGCCTTCGCCCGCGTCTGGGGCTTCCGGCCGGGCAGGGACGGCGAACGGCTGCGCTTCCGCGAGGCGCTGGCGCGGTTCCGCGCGGCCTCCGAGCCGTCGGACGCGTGGGACCGCCTCGAGGAGTTCTTCCGGACGCCGGAGAACCGCTCTCCCTGGACCGACGAGGTGCGCCTTCTCAACGGTCGGCTGCTGCGCGCACGCGTCGCCGCGCTCCCCGACGGTTCGGTGCTGACGGCCTTCGACGACGTGACCGACCGCAAGCTGGTGGAGGCGGCGCTGCGCGAGCGCAACGCCGCGCTGGAGGCGGCCGAGGAGATCCGCGGCGCCCTGATAGAGCAGATCTCGGCCCGGCTCGGCACCCCGCTCGCCACCATCGCGGGTCTCTCGCGCATGCTGCGCGAGGAGGCGGGCGAGGGCCGTGCGGCGCGCCGCCTCGTCGCCATCGCCGAGGCGACGGAGGAGATCCGGGACGCCCTCGGCGGGGTCGTCGACCTCGCTTCGGCGCAGTCCGGCGCGCTGCCGCTGAACCCGGAGGCGGTGCATCTCGGCGAGGCGCTCGGCGCGGCCATCGAGCAGGCGCGCAGCGCTGCCGAGCGGCGCGGCGTGCGCCTCGCCGCGGCCGCGGCCGCGCCGGACGAGACGGACCAGGATCTCGCCGCCGCGGCCGATGCCGCGCGGGTCCGCCAGATCCTGTTCAACCTGCTGGCCGACGCCGTGCATCGCGCTCCGCCGGGCGCGGTGGTGAGGGCCGGCGTCCGCCGTCGCGGCCGGCGGGTCGAGGTCTGGGCCGACGAGCCGGCGCCGCCCGGCGACGCGCCCTTGGCGGCCTGCGCCGCCGCGCCCGAGACGCCGGAGATGGACGATCCGGCGGCCGCCCTGCACGGCTTCGCGGCGCCGCCGGAGCGCTTCGGCCGTCCGGGCGGGGCCGTGCCGCGTCGCCGGGGACTCGCCCATGCGCTGGTGCGGCGCTTCGCCGAGCTGCATGGCGGCGAGGTGCGGGTGGAGGCGGCCGGCGCCGCCGAGGAGACCGGCGAAGGGGTCGAGCCGCCGCTGCCGTTCGAGAGCCCGCCGCCGGGCGCGCCACGCCAGCGGGTGGTCTGCGCGCTGCCGGTCGCCGGGCCGCCGCCTTCGCCCGCAAAGCGCCTGGAGGCGCCTGCGGCGGGCTGACGCCGGATCGGGACCCCGCCATCCGGCGCGGCGGCGTCTGCGACGGAGATCGCGGGAAGCGATGGGGCGCGCGGCCGCCGCGCTCGGCTCGCGCTCGTGAGGGCGGCGCCTCCCCGCCTTGGAAAGCCGGGCCTCGGCTCGGGACCCGCAGGCTGCGGCGTCGGTTCGGTCTCGACGGTTGAGATCCCTGCCGTGACACGCCGCGTTCGGTGCGCGTCCCGGGCTTGCCGCGGCGCCGGCGTCGGGCCACTCTCTCCGCGTCGTCCAACCGCTCCCCGAGGATCCTCCGATGACCGCTCCGCCCCCCGTTCCGGAGCTCGTGCGCCACTTGCCGGACGCCGAGGCGACGGCCGCGGCGGGGGCCGCCCTCGCCGCCACGCTGGGTCCGGGCGACGCCGTTCTCCTGTCCGGCGATCTCGGCGCGGGCAAGTCGGCGCTGGCGCGCGCCGCCATTCTCGCGCTTCTGGCGGAAGACGGACGGGTCGAGGACGTCCCCTCGCCGAGCTTCACCCTCGTGCAGGTCTACGAGACCGCTCGCGGCGAGGCGTGGCATGCCGATCTGCACCGTCTCGCCGGGCCTGAAGCCGTCCCCGAGCTCGGCCTCGAGGCGGCCTTCGAGACGGCGATCTGCTTCGTCGAATGGCCCGACCGGCTGGGGCCGTTCCGCCCGCCGCGACGGCTCGAGATCGCGCTGGCCTTCGCGGACGCGGATCCCGAGGCGGGGCGCAGCCTGCGCGCGGCCGGGGTCGGCGGCGGCTGGGCCGCGGCGCTCGCGGCGCTCGCGGCATGAGCGCGCCGTCCGTCGATCCGCGCCTCGATCGGGGCCCGGCGCGCGACGCCGCGCAGGCCGCGTTCCTCGCCGTGGCGGGCTGGGGGGGGGCGGAGGTCGCGCCGCTCGCCGGCGACGCCTCGAACCGCCGATATCTTCGCCTCCGGCGGGACGGCGGAGGCCGGGCCGTGCTGATGGATTCCCCCCCGGCGCGGGGCGAGGATCCGCGTCCCTTCCTGACGGTGACGCAGATCCTGCGCGGGCGCGGCTTCTCCGCGCCCGAGGTGTTCGCGGCGGATCCCGAGGCGGGGTTCCTGCTGCTCGAGGACCTCGGCGACGCGCTCTTCGCCCGGGTGGCGGAGGCCGAACCGGCGCGCGAGGCGGAGCTCTACGCGGCCGCGGCCGATCTTCTCGCCGAACTCCAGGCCGAACCGGCCGACGCCCTGCCGCTGCCGCCCTACGACGCCGCCACGCTGCTGCGCGAAACGGCGCTGGTCTGGGAATGGTACTGGCCGGGCGCGCGCGGCGCGCCGGTCTCCGAGACGGCGGTCGCCGCGGTCCGCGGCGCGCTGGAGACGGCGCTGGGTCCCCTCTCCGGCGCGCGCTCGGCGCTGGCGCTCCGCGACTACCACGCCGAGAACCTCGTCTGGCTGCCGGAGCGTCGCGGAACGGCGCGCGTCGGGCTGCTCGACCATCAGGACGCGTTGCGCGGGCACGGCGCCTACGATCTCGTCTCGCTGCTGGAAGACGCCCGGCGCGACGTCTCGGGGGACGCGGCGGCGGGCGCCGAGGCGCGCTTCCTCGCCGCGTCCGGGGCCGACCCGGAGGCGCATGCGGCGGCGCGGGCGGCGCTCGGCGCGCAGCGCAACCTCAAGATCCTCGGCATCTTCGCGCGGCTGGCGCGGCGGGACGGCAAGCCGGGTTATCTCGCGCTGCTGCCGCGGGTCTGGGGGCATCTGCGGCGCGACCTCGGCCATCCGGCGCTCGCGGAGCTCGCGCGGACGCTGGAGGGGCTGCCGGCGCCCGACGCGGCGGTCCGGGCCAGGCTGGCGGCGTGAGCGGACCCGGGACCGCGATGGTGCTGGCGGCGGGCCTCGGCGCCCGCATGGGGGCGCTGACGCGGGACCGTCCGAAGCCGCTCTTGCGCGCCGGCGGGCGGGCGCTGATCGACCATGCGCTCGACCGGGCCGAGGAGGCGGGCGTGTCGCGCGCCGTCGTGAACCTGCACTGGCAGGCCGAGGCGCTGCGGGCGCATCTGACCGACCGCACGCGGCCGAAGATCGTCTTTTCCGACGAGACCGAGCGGCTCATGGAGACCGGCGGCGGCATCGCCAAGGCCCTGCCGTTGCTGGGAAAAGATCCGGCCTACGTGCTGAACTCGGACGCCGTCTTCGCCGGGCCGCCGCCGCTCGCGCAGCTCGCCGAGGCTTGGGACGGGTCGCGGATGGACGCGCTGCTGCTGCTCGTCCCGCGGGCCGAGGCGCGGGCCTACACGCGCGCCGGGGACTTCCGGCTCGGCCCGGACGGGCGGCCGGAGCGGCGGGGGGCGGCGGCGACCGCGCCCTGGGTCTATGCCGGCGCGCAGATCGTGCGGCCGGAGGTGTTCGCGGGCGTCGCGGAGGGGCCGTTCTCCGCCAATCCGGTCTGGGACCGTCTGCTGGCGGCGGGGCGGCTCTTCGCGGTGACGCATCCGGGGCCGTGGGTGGATGTCGGGACGCCGGCGGGATTGGCGGCGGCGGACGCGCTGCTGGGGGGATAGGCGCTTGCGGGAGGGCGTGGGAGGGGGCAGGGTTCGGGCAATGTTCTCCGACGCTCCCGGTCCCCGCGTGTTCTTCCTGCCCCCGGGCGCCGCCTTCGCGCGGGGCTTCGCGGAAGGGCTGCGGGCGCGCCTCGCCGGGGCGCCGCCGGAGGCGATGGCGCGGGTTCGGGTCTATCTCAACGCGCGGCGCACGGCGCGGGCCGTGGAGGCGGCGCTGGAGGCGGCCGGCCCCGGGACCTGGCTGCCGGAGCTGCGGCTCGTCGGCGCGCTGGAGGCCGAGGCGCGGGCGGCGGGTCTGGCGCCGGCGCCGCCGCGGCTGAGGCGGGACTTCGCGCTCCTGCGGCTGACGGAGGCGTTCCTGGCGCGGGAGACGGGCTTCGGGCCCGCCGCCTCCGCCCCCGGTCTCGCCACTTCGCTGCGCGCGCTGCTGGACGAGCTGCAGGCGGGCGGCGTCACGGCGGCGGAGCTGCGGGCGCTGGACCTCGCGGAGCATGCCGAGCATTGGCGCCGGGCGGCGGACTTCCTCGCCATCCTCGCCGAGCATTGGCCGCGGCATCTGGCGGAGGCGGAGGGCGGCGCGCCGGACCCGGAGACGCGGCGGCGCGCGGCGGTGCGCGCGACGGCCGAGGCCTGGGCGGCGCGGCCGCCGGCGACGCCGGTGCTGGCGGCCGGCTCCACCGGCTCCACCCCGGCGACGGCGGAGCTGCTGAGCGCCGTGGCGCGGCTGCCGCAGGGGGCGGTGGTGCTGCCGGGCTGGGACCCGGAGATGCCGGACGAGGTCTGGGAGGCGCTGGCGGCGGGGGAGCGGCCGGAGCATCCGCATCATCATCTGGTGCGGCTGGTGGCGGGGCTCGGCCTCGGCCCGCGCGACCCTGCGCCCTGGCTGGCGGAGCCGGCGCCCTCGCCGGCGCGCCTTGCGCTGACGACGCAGGCGCTGCGCCCGGCGCCGGTGACGGACGCCTGGGCGGCGGCGCTGCCCGCGCTCGCCGCCGGGGCGGAGGCGGCGACGGCGGATCTGACCTGGATGGAGGCGGCGAGCCCGCGCGAGGAGGCCGCCGCGATCGCCGCGCTGCTGGCCGAGGCGGCGCACGGTCCGGACGGCGTGGCCGCGCTCGTGACGCCGGACCGGGCGCTGTCGCGGCGCGTCGCCTCCGAGCTGTCGCGCTGGGGGATCGTGGCGGACGACAGCGCCGGGACGCCGCTGTCGCTGACGCCGCCCGGCGTCGCGCTGGGCCTGCTGGCGGGGAGCGTGGGCCGGCCGCTGGAGACGCGGGTGCTGGCGGCGCTGCTGCGCCATCCGCTGATCGGCGGGCGGGACGCGGCGCGCAAGCGGCACGTCCGCATGGCCCGCGCGCTGGAGCGCCGCGCGCTGCGCGGCGGGCCGGCGGAGATCGACTGGGCGCGGCTCTGGGCGGCGGCGCGGCCTTCGGACGATCCGGAGCGCGAGCGCGGACGACCGCCGGCGCCGGAGGGCTTCGGCGACTGGTTCGCGTGGCTGCGGGGCGCCCTCGCGCCCCTCGCAACGCCGGCCGGGGACGCGGCGGAGGCGGCGCGGCGGCATCGCACGGCGGCCGAGGCGCTGTCGCGCGGGCCGGGCCTCGGCGCCATGCCGGGCGCGGCGACGGCGGGAGGGATCGCGGCGCCGGATGACGCCGCGACGGGGGGAGG
>DATFKM010000384.1:0-8121 GCA_035268645.1 Paracoccaceae bacterium
GGCGACCGAGGTCTCGGTCCGCGACAGCATCTTGATCAGGATCATCGCGACGGACCACAGCGCCGCCGCCGCCAGCGCCAGCAGCGCCCCCGTCTCCACCACGCTCAGCCCCGGGCGGAGGATCACCAACATCCCGAGGAAGCCGAACCCGATCGCCGCCCAACGCCGCGCCCGGAACCGCTCGCCCAGCACCAGCACGCTCATCACCGCGGTGAAGATCGGCGCCGTGAAGCTCAGCGCCGTCACCTTGGCCAGCGGCGTCGTCGCGACCGCGGTGAAGAACATCAGCATCGCCCCGAAGTTGACCAGCCCTCGCAGCGCGTGCAGCCCGAGTCGCGGCGTGCGGATCTGCGCGATCCCGCCGCCCACGATCAGCGGCGCGAGGAACATCAATCCGAACGCGTTTCGGAAGAAAGCGATCTGATAGACGGACAGATCGGCCGAGAGATGCCGGATGGTGACGTGCATGGCCGAGAAGGCGACGGTCGAGAGGCACATCATCACGACGCCGCGCATCACCGGCGTCTGCGCCCGCCACAGCGCCAGTCCCCGCGCCCGCCGTCCCGCGCCCGTCTCCGCCATGCGTCGTCCCTTCTCCGGCTGCGGCGCGAGCCTGCGCCCCGGCGCGCCGCTCCGCAAGCGGGCTCGCGGCCGCCGCCACGCCGCCGGCCGGGGGCCCTTGACGCGCCCGCCCGAGCCCGGTCCCATGCGTCGGAGCGGCCGGCCCGCCGCGGGCCGGAACCGCCAAGGGAGGCCCGCCATGACCGTCCAGGATCCGCGCCCCGAAGGCGCCCCCGTCATCCCCCGCCCGGACCGCGAGGCGCTCGAGACCCTGCTGGCCTCGCTGCGCGACCGCTACGGCGAGCGCCTGCAGACCGGCGAGGCGATCCGCGCCCAGCACGCCCACGCCACCACCTGGCGCGCGCCCCAGCCGCCCGACGCCGTCATCGCCCCGCGCACGACCGAGGAGGTCGCCGACCTCGTCCGCGCCGCGGCCGCGGCCCGCGTCCCCGTCATCCCCTACGGCGCCGGCACCTCGGTCGAAGGTCAGGTCAACGCCCCGGCCGGCGGCCTCTGCCTCGACTTCCGGGAGATGGACCGGGTGCTCGCGGTGAACGCCGAGGACCTAGACTGCGTCGTGCAGCCGGGCGTCACCCGCAAGGCGCTGAACGAGCACCTGCGCGACGTCGGCCTGTTCTTCCCGATCGACCCGGGCGCCGACGCGTCGCTCGGCGGCATGGCCTCGACCGGCGCCTCCGGCACCAACGCCGTGCGCTACGGCACCATGAAGGAGGCCGTGCTCGCCCTCGAGGTCGTCATGCCGGACGGCGAGATCGTGCGCACCGCGCGCCGCGCCAAGAAGACCTCCGCCGGCTACGACCTCACCCACCTGATCGTCGGCGCCGAGGGCACCCTCGGCGTGATCACCGCGATCACGCTGCGCCTGCACGGCATCCCCGAGGCGATCGCCTCCGCCGCCTGCTCCTTCGCCAGCCTCGACGCCGCCGTGACCACCGCCATCGAGACGGTGCAGTCCGGCGTCCCCGTCGCGCGCATGGAGCTGCTCGACGCCGCCTGCGTCGCCGCGGTCAACGCGTATTCCGATCTGACCCTCCCCGCAGCCCCCCTGCTCCTGCTGGAGTTCCACGGCTCCGAGGCCGGCGTCGCCGAGCAGGCCGAGACCTTCCGCACGCTGGCGGACGACAACGGGGCGATGGGCTTCGACTGGACCACGAAGCCCGAGGACCGCACGAAGCTCTGGCAGGCCCGCCACGACGCCTACTGGGCCGCCGTCAGGATGCATCCCGGCAAGCAGGGCTACTCCACCGACGTCTGCGTCCCCGTCTCGCGGCTGGCCGAGGCGGTGTCGGCCGCGGCCGCGGAGGCCGAGAGCCGCGGCCTCGCCGCGCCGATCCTCGGCCATGTGGGCGACGGCAACTTCCACGTCCTCCTGTTCGCGGACCCCGCCGACGGCGCGGCGACCGAGGCGGTGGACGCCTACGCGGCCTGGCTCGCCGATCTCGCGATCTCCATGGACGGCACCTGCACCGGCGAGCACGGCATCGGCCAAGGCAAGATCGGGGCGCTGGCGCGCGAACTCGGCCCTGCGCTCCCCTACATGGCTGCGGTCAAGCGCGCGCTCGATCCGCTGAACATCATGAATCCCGGCAAGGTGCTGCACCTCTGAGCGGAACGCGCCGGCCGGCGCGCTTCCACGCCTCGGAAACGGTTTCGTCGGACGAGGGCTGGCGCCCGCCCGGTCGCTGCCCGAAGCTCGCCCCCGCCGAATCGACGAGAAAGACGCCGCGACGCCCCCCTTTCCCGGGGGTCCAAGTCGGCGCGAGGGGAGGACACGCATGTCGCGCGACGCGACCCGTCCGGCCGCCGCGGGCCGGCGCCGATGATCGAACCCGTCATCGTCACGGCGGTGCTGCTGGGCCTTATCGGGGCCGGCGCGCCGATCTTCCTCGCCCTCGGCGCGGCGGGGCTGCTCGGCCTCTACATGGCGCGGGGCTCGCTCGCGTTCTTCTTCGCCGGCACCTCCTTCTTCGGCCAGCTCAACGGGTTCGAGCTGATCGCCCTGCCGCTGTTCATCCTGATGGGCAACCTCCTCTCGGCCACCCCCGTCGGCGCCAACCTCTTCCACGCCGCCGCGCTCTGGCTGCGCTGGCTGCGGGGCGGCCTCGCCATCGCCACCGTGGGGGCCTCGGCGATCTTCGGCGCGATCTCCGGCGTTTCGGTCGCCGGCGTCGCGGCGGTCGGCTCCATCGCGGTGCCGCAGATGCTGAAGCGCGGCTACGCCCGCCAGCTGGCCTCGGGTTCGGTGGTGTCTTCGGGCGCGCTCGCCATGCTGATCCCGCCCTCCGTGCCCTTCATCATCTACGGCGCCGTCTCCGGCGTCTCGGTCGCGGATCTCTTCATCGGCGGCATCGTGCCGGGTTTCGCGCTCGCCTTCGCGCTCTCGCTCTACATCTGGATCCGCGTCCGCCTGAACCCCGAGGAGGCGCCCGTTTCGGACGAGGCGAAGGGCGCGCCGCTGCGCGAGCGCCTGCGCGCCCTCGGCGGCATCTGGCACGCGCTCCTGCTGATCTTCGTGGTGCTCGGCGCGATCTACTCGGGCGTCGCCACGCCGTCGGAGGCCGCCGCCTTCGGCGCCGTCGGCGCCTTCCTGATCGCGGCCGTGATCTTCCGCTCGCTCGACGTCACGAAGACCCTCGCGATCCTCGCCACCTCGGCCCGCGTCTCGGGCGCGATCCTGCTGATCATCGGCGCGGCGCGCATCTTCGGCGACTACCTCAACCTGATCCGCCTGCCCGAGACGCTGACCGCGATGCTGGTCGCGACGGAGATGCCAGGCTGGGCGATCCTGATCCTGATCATGGTGGCGCTGGTCCTGCTCGGCATGCTGGTCGACGCGGTGTCGCTGATCGTGGTGACCACGCCGATCCTGCTGCCGCTGATCGAGGCGCTCGGCTATTCGCCGCTCTGGTTCGGCATCATCCTCGTGATGAACCTCGAGATCGCGGTGGTGACGCCGCCGGTGGGGCTCAACCTCTACGCCCTCCGCGGGGTCGCGCCCATGCTCAGCGTCGAGGAGATCATCCGCTCCGTCGTACCGTTCGTGCTCGTGCAGTTCGCGGTGCTGATGCTCTTCGTGCTGTATCCGCCCCTCAGCCTCTGGCTGCCGGGGCTTCTCTGACCGCCGAAGGAAAAGGGAGGACCACCATGACCACCCGTCGCGACATCCTCAGATACGCCGCCGCCGCCGGCGCGCTCGGCCTCGCCGGCGCGCCCGGCCGCCTCCGCGCCGCCGAGACGCTGACCGGCGTCACCTATCTGCCGCAGAGCTACACGGCGCTCTCCTACGGCTCCAACGGCTTCGTCGAGCGGCTCGACGCCTCCGACGCCGTCGCCGTCGACTTCTACGATTCCGGCAAGCTGCTGAAGGCGGACGAGCAGCTTCCGGCGCTCCGCGACGGCGCCATCGACTTCATGTTCCACACCACCTCCTACGTCACCCGCTCGATCCCGATCCTCGGCATCACCGGGCTGCCGAACGTGGTGGACGCGCTCTATCGCAACCCCGACCGGCTCGCCGCCGGCTCTCCCCTGTTCGAGCTGATCAACGCCGAGCTCGCCAAGCAGGACCTCCACTGCCTCAGCCTCGGCGGCGGCATCCTCGAGCCCGAATACGTCTGGTCGACCGAGTCCGCCCCGATCCGCTCCGTCGCCGACATCGAGGGCAAGAAGATCCGCGTCGTCAGCTTCGAGGCGACCGGCGCGCTGCAGAAGCTCGGCGCCGCCGCGGTGCGCATCCCCTCCTCGGAACTCTATCTCGCGCTCCAGCGCGGCACGGTGGACGCGGCGGTCGCCAACATCTCCACCATCAACGGCCGCTCCCTGCAGGAGCAGCTGGCCTACGTCTACAAGCTGCCCGTCACCGCCTACGGCATCGGCGTCTTCGTCACGCCGCGCCGGTGGGAGCGGATGGCCGACGACGCGAAGGCGGCCGTGACCGCGGCCGCCGCCTGGTTCGACGAGAACAACGCCAGCTACGCCAACGGCACGATCTACGACACCGAGTTCTGGCCGAAGATGCGCGAGGCCGGGATCGAGGAGATCGACGCCGCGCCCGAGAGCCAGGCCGCCCTCGACGCCGCCGCCGAGGAGGTCGTGGCGGAGTGGACCGAGCAGGTCGGCGAGGAGACCGGCCGCCGCGCCATCGCCCTCGCCCTCGGCGAGGAGGCCTGAGGCCATGGGCGTCGCGGAGAGCGTCTTCGCCGGCATCGTCCGGGCGATGGAGATCGTGGGCCGGCTCGTCCTCGCCTTCATGGCGGTGACGATCACCCACGACGCCGTCGCGCGCTATCTCTTCGCGGCGCCCACGTCCTGGAGCCTCGAGGTCAACACGTTCCTGATCGTCTACCTCGCCGCGATGACGGCTGCCGAGGCGCAGCGGCGCGACGACCACATCCGCATAACCTTCTTCCAGGACCGCATGCCGCCCGGCATGCGCCGTGCCGGCCGCGTCCTGATCGGCGTCGCCGGGATGGGCTTCTGCGGCATCATGGCGTGGCGTGGCTTTCTTCTCGCCCACGGCGCCTGGATCTACGAGGAGCGGGTGTCGTCCAGCTTCGGCACGCCGCTGGTGTTCCCCTACGGCATGCTCCCCATCGGCTTCGGCGCGCTGACGATCCAGTTCCTGATCGAGACGATCCGCGCCGTCGCCGGAACCCTCGACGACCGCGGCTCCGGAGACGGCGGCGCCGCCTCCGAACTCTGACGCCCGGACCCGCGCCCCACGAGGGGCGGAGCCCGACGGTCGCGATCGTCGGGACCCGGCGTCACTCGTCCTCGAGCCGCGTGATCAGCACCTCGACCGACGGCTTCTTGCCCCAGCGCCGCCCGGCGATCCGCCGGATCGCGCGCGCCGCGGCGTCCTCGATGTCCGCATCGGCCCGCTTCTTGCGCGGCAGGCCCTCGATCGCGTCGTCGACGCTCTCGTAGAGCATCTCCTCCAGCGGCTTCGGCCAGTCCTCCGCCGTCTCCGGCCCGCCGACGATCCGGATCTCGGGATCGGCCAGCAGGTCGCCGGTCTCGTCGACGACCAGCGAGCAGATCACCAGCCCCTGACGCGCCAGCCTCAGCCGCGTCCGCACCACGCCGTCGAGCGCGCCGATCAGCGTCTCGCCGTCGAGATAGAGCAGCCCCGTCTCGACCTCGTCCAGGATCTCCGGCCGGTCCCCCGAGATGTCGAGGACCGTCCCGTTCGGCGCCGGCAGCGACGGCACCCCCAAATCGTCCCGCACGAAGCGCGCATGCTCCATCAGGTGCCGATGCTCGCCGTGCATCGGCACCGAGAGCCTCGGCTTCACCGCGCGATAGAGGTCGGCCAGATCCTCACGCCGCGCATGGCCCGAGACGTGGATGCGCCCGGTCAGCCCCGGCGAATGCTCGTCGATCACCCGGACCCCGCGCTCGGAGAGATCGTTCCAGATCCTGATCACCCCGGCCTCGTTGCCCGGAATCGTCTTGGAGGAGAAGATCACCGCATCCCCCTCCCCCAGCCGCACGGTGGGGTGGGAGCCGTTGGCGATCCGCGCCAGCGCCGCGCGCGCCTCGCCCTGGCTGCCGGTGACGAGGTAGAACAGATGCTCGGCCGGCACGCGCTTGGCCTCGTCCTCGCCGATGGTGCTGGGGAAGTCCCGCAGCTCCCCGGTGTCCTGCGCCGCCTCGACCATGCGCTGTATGGAGCGCCCGACCAGCACCACCGCGCGGCCCGACTGGCTCGCCGCCTGGGCCAGCCCGCGCAGCCGCGCCACGTTGGAGGCGAAGGTCGTCGCCGCCACCGCCCCCTTGCAGGAGCGGATCGCGTCGGCCAGCGGACCCAGAACCTCGGCCTCGGAGCCGCCGTGCCCCTCGAGGAAGACGTTGGTCGAGTCGCAGACCATCGCCTGAACCCCCTCCTCCCCGATCCGCTCGAACGCGGCGTGGTCGAAGGGCGGGCCGAGCTGCGGGTCCGCGTCCACCTTGAAGTCCGCCGTGTGCACGATGCGCCCCGCGGGCGTGTCGATCACGAAGGCCGAGGTCTCGGGGATCGAGTGCGTCACCGGCTGGAACCGGACCGAGAACGGGCCCGCCTCCACCGGCCCCAGCCCGTCGACCACCTTGATCGGCTTCTGGCTGAGCCCCGCCTCCTCGAACTTGCGCCGGATGTGCAGCGCCGTGAAGGGCCGCGCGTAGACCGGCGCCTGCAGCCGCGGCCAGAGCCGCCCGAGCGCGCCGATATGGTCCTCGTGCGCATGGGTCAGGAAGATCCCGACCAACTGCTCCTTGCGCGCGGCGATGAAGGACGGGTCCGGCATCACCAGCTCGATGCCGGGGCTGGTCTCCATGTCTCCGAAGGAGACGCCGCAATCGACCATGATCCAGCGGCGTTTCGCGCCGCGGCCATGGCCGTAGAGATACATGTTCATGCCGATCTGGCCGGCGCCGCCCAGCGGCACGAACACGAGGTCCGAATCGTCAAGTGACAAGGGTTTCGATTCCTTCGTTGAGCGCGTGGATCGCCACGAGGCCGCGAAGCGTCAGCGTCGCGTCGACCTCGTCGATCACTTGTGTTCCACGCGCGAAAAGCGGGGAGAGGCCGCCGGTGGCGACGACCTTCAGGGGGCGCCCGACCTCGTCGGCCACGCGCCGGCACAGCCCCTCCACCAAGGCGACGTAGCCCCAGTAGATGCCGGACTGCATGCAGGCGATGGTGTCGGTCCCGATCACCGAGGCGGGCTTGGTCACGTCGATCTCCGGCAGCGCGGTCGCCGCGTCCTCCAGCGCCTTGAGCGAGAGGTTGACGCCCGGCGCGATCACGCCGCCGACATAGGCCCCGTCAGGCGCCACCACGTCTATGTTGGTGGCGGTGCCGAAATCCACCACGATCACGTCGCCGCCATAGGTGGCGTGCGCGGCGACCGCGTTGGCAAGCCGGTCCGCGCCGACCCGCGTGCCGGGCTCGACACGCGGCGGCGTCGGCAGGCGCGTCTCGGGCTTGCCGACGACCACCGGCCGGCGGTCGAAATAGCGGTTCGCGAGGACGCGCAGGTTGAACAGCGTCCCCGCCGCGGTCGCCGCGATCACCACGCCGTCGATCATCCGCGGCGAGACGTCGTGATAGGCCATCAGCTGGTTCAGCCAGACGAAATACTCGTCCGCCGTCCGCTTCACGTCCGTCGCGCAGCGCCATTCGGCCACGAAGCCCGCGCCGTCATGCACGGCGAAGACCGAGTTCGTGTTGCCGACGTCGATGGCGAGAAGCATGGCGGCTCCGTTCCGGAGGCTCAGGCGGCGGGAAAATGCACGTCCGCCGCGGGAATGCGACGCTCCGCACCGCCGACGTGTAGAACGAGCGCGCCGTCCGCGTCCAGATCGGCGAAGCGACCCGTCACGGTCTCGGCCGGCAGGCGCGCCTCGATCCGCTCCCCGAGGCGGAACGCCCGCGCGAGCCAGGCCGCCCGGATCGGCCCGAAGCCCGCCGCCTCGAACCGCGCCGCGTGGCGGGCGAAGGCGGCGGCCAGCGTCGTCAGCGCGTCCTCCGGCGCCGGGGGCGCGGCCCCCGTCTCGGCG
>DATFKM010000385.1:0-7937 GCA_035268645.1 Paracoccaceae bacterium
CCCTCCCGCATTCCGGCGCGGGCCATGTAGTGCATGGCGTTGGTGACGAGGCCGAGATGGTGCAGGCGCGCGCCCTTGGGGAAGCCGGTGGTGCCGGAGGTGTATTGCAGCTGCGCCTCGTCGCCGGGCGCGACGGTCGCGAGCGCCTCCGGCCGGTCGCCGCGGGCGTGGAGGGCGGCGGGATCCTCGAGGTCGACGATCTCGCGCAGCGCCGGAGCCTCGGCCGCGGCGGCGGCGGCGATCTCGGCCATCGGGTTGCCGCGGTGTTCGCGGGTGATGAAGAGGCCGGCGGCCTTGGACTGATCGAGGACGTAGGCGAGCTCGGCCGCCTGATAGGCGGGGTTCGCGGTGACGAGGGTGAGGCCGGCGAGGGCGCAGGCGTATTCCGTCAGCACCCATTCGGGGGTGTTCGGGGCCCAGACCACGATCCGCTCGCCCGGCGCGTAGCGGGTGGAGAGGGCGCGGGCGAGGCTTTCGGAGGCGCTGAGGAGTTCGGCGTAGGTCCAGCGGCGGCCGGGCAGGCCGTCCATCCCGATCTCGGTCAGGGCCGGGGCGTCGGGGGCGGCGACGGCGGCCTCGTGCAGGACGTCCGCCACCGTCTTCTCGACCAGCGGCAGGTCGTCCTGGGCGGGGAAGCGGGCTTCGGTGAGCGTGACCTGATACATCGCGCGCCCTCAGACCGCGGTCCAGCCGGCGTCGACGACCACCTCGGCGCCGGTCATGTAGCGGCTTTCGTCCGAGGCGAGGAACAGGACGGCGGCGGCGATGTCCTCGGGGCGGCCGACCTCCCCCGTCGGGATCTTGGCGGTCACGGCCTCGCGGAACGCGTCCTGGGTCAGGAAGGGGGAGGTCATGCCGGTGTCGATGAAGCCGGGATGCACGGAGTTGACGCGCACGCGGGTCCGGTCGCGCGCCATCTCCGCCGCGGCCGCCTTGGTCATCAGGCGCACGGCGCCCTTGGAGGCGCAGTAGGAGACCGAGCCCGCGGCGCCGACGATGCCGTAGATCGAGGAGACGTTGATCACGGAGCCGCCGCCGGCCTCGGCCATCATCATCGCGCCGAGCTTCGTGCCCAGGAACACGCCCTCGACGTTGACGCCCTGGACCTGGCGCCAGAGCTCCAGCGTCGTCTCGAAGAAGGGCGTGCGGCCGCCGGAGACGCCGGCGTTGTTGACGAGGACGTCGAGGCGGCCCTCCTCCTCGCGGATCGAGGCGAGGACGGCCTGCCAGTCCGCCTCGGAGGCGGCGTCGTGGCGGAGGGCGCGGGCCTTGCCGCCGGCGGCGCGGATCGCCTCGGCCGTCGCCTCGACCTCCGGCTGGGTCACGTCCGTCGCGATCACCGCGGCGCCCTCGCGCGCCAGCGCCTGCGCCGAGGCGCGGCCGATGCCCGAGCCCGCCCCCGTCACCAGCGCGACCTTGCCTTCGACCCGTCCGGCCATGCCCGTCCCTCCCTGATCCCTTCGGCGCCCGTCTGCCGCGGGCGCTCCTGCAGGGGCATCAAACAGCCGCGCGGGGGCTTCGGCAACGGGATGTTGCCTTCGGCGGGGGGGCGGATCACGCTCCGCGCCGAAAAGACCCAAGGGGAGGACCGGGCATGTTGCTGACCGAGGAGCATGAGGCGCTGCGCCGCACGGCGGCGCGCTTCGTGCGCGAGGAGATCGAGCCGCACGTCGACGCCTGGGAGGAGGCGGAGCGGTTCCCGTCGCACGAGGTGTTCCGCAAGATGGGGGATCTCGGCCTGCTCGGGATCAAGTACGATCCGGCATACGGGGGGCTGGGGCTCGACTTCTCCTATTCGATGGTGCTGGCGGAGGAGACCGGCGCGGTCTCCTGCGGGGGCGTGCCGATGGCGATCGGGGTGCAGACGGACATGGCGACGCCGGCGCTGGCGCGCTTCGGGTCGGACCGCCTGAAGCGCGAGTATCTGGCGCCGGCGATCGCGGGGGAGATGGTGAGCTGCATCGGGGTCTCCGAGCCCTCGGGCGGCTCGGACGTCGCGGCGCTGAGGACGACGGCGCGGCGGGACGGCGGGGACTGGGTGATCTCCGGCGGGAAGATGTGGATCACCAACGGCATGAAGGCCGACTGGTGCTGCCTGCTGGCCAACACCGAGGACGAGGGCGGCCCGCACCGGAACAAGAGCCTGATCGTGGTGCCGATGGACGCCGCTGGGATCGAGCGGCGGAAGATCCGCAAGATCGGCATGATGAGCTCGGACACGGCCGAGCTGTTCTTCGACGAGGTGCGCGTGCCGGCCGAGAACGTGATCGGCGAGCGCGGCAAGGGCTTCACCTACCAGATGATGCAGTTCCAGGAGGAGCGGCTCTGGGCGGCGGTGAACGCGCTGCGCTGGCTGGACCGGCAGATCGACATGACGATCGAGTATGCGCGGGACCGGAAGGTCTTCGGCGGGTCCGTGCTGGACAACCAGGTGGTGCATTTCCGGCTGGCCGAGCTGCGCACGGAGGTCGAGGCGCTGCGCGCGATGGCCTGGTCGGCGGTGGAGCGCTACGTCGCGGGCGAGGACGTGACGCGCCTCGCCTCGATGGCGAAGCTCAAGACCGGGCGGCTGCTGCGCGAGGTGGCGGATTCCTGCCTGCAGTACTGGGGCGGCAACGGCTACACGTGGGAGAGCCCGATCGCCCGCGCCTTCCGCGACGGGCGTCTGGCGAGCATCGGCGGCGGGGCGGACGAGGTGATGCTGGGCATCATCTGCAAGCTGGAGGGCACGTTGCCGGGGACGTCGAACCGCCGGCGCGCGAACTGAGGCGGCCCCGCGCCCGCGCCCCCGCCGGGGGATGCGGGCGCTGTGGCGGGTGCGGGCCGCGGCGCCGTGGAGGCTTGTGGGGCGGATCGCGCCCCCGGCTGAAGCCTTGCGGGGGGCGCGACCCGCCCCCCGGCGGCCGTGCGTCAGGCGGGGAACTTCCAGTAGGTGTCCTTGCGCGTCACCCAGCCGTCCTTGAACGTCCAGATGTCGCAGCCGAGGCGCTCCAGAGCCGGGCCGTCCTTGGGCGTGCCTCGCACGGTCCATTCCGACAGCGCCTTCTCCTGACCGCAGAGGAAGTGGCGCATGTCCTCCCAGCGCATGTCGGGGATGGCGGCGTAGCGGGTGCGCAGCACCTCGGCGATCTCGGCCTTGCCGACGCAGCGGCGGCCTTCGGGCAGGTCCGGGCCGCTGGCCATGAGCCAGTCGCAGTCGTCCGCGAAGTGCGAGAGGATGGCGTCGACGTCGTGGTCGTTGAAGCCCTTCTGGATCTCGTCGATCAGGGCGATGGTGACTTCGCGGGGTTCGGGCATGGGGCTCCTCCTCTGTTGCCGCGGGAGGTTAGGCGCGGGGGCGCCGCGGCGGCAAGCGGGCATCCGTCTTCGCGAGGATCGCGACCCGTCGCGATCCTCGGGCGCCGCGCGCTGGCCGTTCGGCCGAGGCCGAGGGGCGACGCGCTCCGCGCGGGTCCCCTCGGGATCAGAAGCCCTTGCCGCGGGCGGTGACGGGCCAGAGCGCCTCCACCCGGCCGTCGCGGAGGCCGACATACCAGTCGTGGAGGTTGCAGGTCGGGTCGCAGTGGCCGGGGATCAGGCGGAGGCGGTCGCCGACGGCCAGCGTCTCGCCGGGGTCGTCGAGGATGCCGTGCTCGTCCGAGGCGCCGCGCCAGGCGAGGCCCTCGCGGTCCATGATCCGGGGCGGGCCGGAGTCCATCGCCAGCGCCTTGAGGCCGGCGTCGCAGACGGCGCGGCCGGGGGCGGGGACGCTCATCACCTCCGCGAGGACGAAGAGGGCGTGTTCGAAGGCGGGGCCGGCGCCCGTCTCGTCGGGCACGGCGGCGTAGTCGGCGTCCATGAAGGCGTAGGAGCCGCATTGCAGCTCGGTCCAGAGGCCGGCGGCGGCCTCGTAGGGCCAGGAGCCGGTGCCGGCGCCGCCGACGACGGGGCAGGGGAGGCCCGCGGCCTCGAGCGCGGCGAGGGTCTCGCGCACGGCGCCGGCGGCGGCGTCGATCGCGGCGCGGCGCTCGGCGGGGTCTCGGATGTGCTGGGCCTTGCCGTGATAGGCCTGAAGGCCGGCGAGACGGAGGCCGGGGGCGGCGGCGACGGCCTCCGCCGGCGCGGCGGCGGGGGCGCCGGGGGGGACGCCGCAGCGGAGGTTGCCGACCTCGATCTCGACGTAGACGTCGAGGACGGCGTCCGTGCCGAGGACCGCGGCGGCGAGTTCCGCGACGCCGGCCGTGTCGTCGACGCAGACGCCGAGGCGGATCCGCTGCGCGAGGCGGGCCGCGCGGGCGGCGCGGCGGGGGCCCCGGACCTCGTTGGTGACGAGGAGGTCGGTCAGGCCGCCGCGGGCCAGCGCCTCGGCCTCGCTGAGGGTCTGGCAGCAGAGGCCGACGGCGCCGGCGGCGACCTGGAGGCGGCCGACATCGGCCGAGCGGTGGGTCTTGGCGTGGGGGCGGAGGGTCAGGCCGGCCGCGTCGGCGCGGGCCTGCATGGCGGCGAGGTTGCGCTCCAGCGCGTCGAGGTCGAGGCAGAGGGCGGGGGTGACGATCTCCGCTTCCGCCATGCCGGGGGCGGCGGGGACGTCGTAGCCGATCTCGAGGCCGTTCCACTCCGTCGGGCCGTCCATGGGCGGGGTCTCCTTCTTCCGATCCGCGACGCTACGCGCGCCGCGGCCTTCGCCGCAACGACGGGGCTGGGTGGGAGGCGCGCGTCCCGCGCGCCGACGCGCGGCGCGAGCGGGGGCCGGAGGCCCTCCGAGCGGCGCGCAGCCCCCTTGGGTCAGAGGCGCTTGGCGACCTCCTCCAGCATCACCTCCGTCGCGCCGCCGCCGATCGACTGGACGCGGGCGTCGCGGGCCATGCGCTCGATCGCCATGCCGCGCATGTAGCCGGCGCCGCCGTGGAACTGGAGGCAGTCGTAGGTCACGGCGTTCACCAGCTCGCCGCAGAGGGCCTTGATCATCGAGACCTCGCGCACGACGTCCTCGCCCGCCGCGTCGCGGGCGGCGGTCGTGTAGACGAGGGCGCGGGCGGCCGCGACCTCGGCCGAGCGCATGGCGATGCGCTGGCGGATCGCCTGCTTGTCCCAGAGGGGCGCGCCGAAGGCCTGGCGGGACTTCAGGTGGTCGACGGTGAGGTCGAGCGCGGCCTGCGCCTCGCCCACCGTCATCGCGCCGAGGACGAGGCGTTCGTTCTGGAAGTTCTCCATGATCGCGTGGAAGCCGCGGCCCTCCTCGCCCAGCACGGCGTCGGCGGGGAGGCGGCAGTCCTCGAAGCGGAGTTCGGCGGTGTCGGAGCTGCGCCAGCCGTGCTTGTCGAGGCGGCGGGCGACCTCGAAGCCGGGGGTTCCCTTCTCGACGAGGAACATGGTGACGCCGCGGCTCGGCGGGGCGTCCGGGTCGGTCTTGGCGGCGACGCAGTAGAGGTCGGCGTTGACGCCGTTGGTGATGTAGACCTTGGCGCCGTCGAGCCGCCAGCCGTTGCCCTCGCGCCGGGCGCGGGTGCGGATGCCCTTCACGTCGGAGCCCGCGCCGGGTTCGGTGACGGCCACCGCCGTCAGCGTCTCGCCCGAGACGATGCCGGGCATCCAGCGGGCGCGCTGCGCCTCGCTGCCGGCGTTCCAGACGTGGACGGAGGCCATGTCGGTGTGCACCAGCGCGCCGATGGCGACGCCGGAGAAGGTGGAGCGGCCGAGCTCCTCCGCCCAGACGGCGGTGGCGCGGGCGTCCATGCCGGACCCGCCGTGCTCCTCGGGGTAGCGGATGCCGAGGAAGCCGAGCTCGCCCATGCGGCGGAGGAGGGCGCGGGGGGTCTCTCCGGCCTCCTCCCAGGCCTCGGCGTGGGGCTTGATCTCGGTCTCGACGAAGCGGCGGACCTGGTCGCGGAGGGCCTCGTGCTCGGGCTCGAGATGGGGGGCGGTCGTCACGGCCAGCGCCTCCCGCCGACGACGACGCCTTCGGAGACGATGCGGCGGTCGCCGGTCATCGTCTCGCCGACGACGTCGACGTAGTCGAAGCGGCCCTCCTCGACGCGGAGCAGGGTCGCGTCGCCGACGGCGCCGGGCTTGAGGGTGCCGAGCTCGGGGCGCCCGAGCGCGAAGCCGGCGTTGACGGTGGAGCGGCGGATCACCTCGTCGAGCGGGACGCCGAGGCAGAGGAACTTCGACATGGTGGTGACCATGTCGAAGGCCGGCCCCTCGATGCAGAGCTGGTGGACGTCGGACGAGATGGTGTCGGGCAGGAAGCCGTTCGCCAGCATCGCGCGGGCGGTCTTGAAGGCGAAGGAGCCCTTGCCGTGGCCGACGTCGAAGAGCACGCCGCGGGCGCGGGCGTCGAGCACGCCGGGGCGGATCGTGCCCTGCGCGGTGGCGGGCGAGTTGGGGTAGGGGCGGAAGCAGTGGGTGAGGACGTCGCCCTGGCGCATCCGGGCGAGCACCTCCTCGTAGGAGGGCGGCGGCTCGTCGATGTGCACCATCATCGGCAGGCCCGCCTCCTCGGCCGCCTGGAGGGCGTATTCGAAGGGGGCCATGCCCTGTTCGCCCGAGGCGTTGCGGCCGAGGCGGATCTTGATGCCGACGATCACGTCGCGGTTCGCCTCGGCGACGCGCACCGTCTCGCGCGGCGCCATGAGGCGGAGGTCCTGCCCCTCGCCCACCATCACCTCGCGGCCGAAGCCGTAGATGCCGGCGAAGGAGACGTGGAGATAGGCGAGGATGCGGACGCTGCTCGGCTCGATGACGTGCTTGCGGAAGCCGGCGAAGTTGCCGGGGCCGGCGGAGCCGGTGTCGACGGCGGTGGTGACGCCGGAGGTCCGGCAGAACGCCTCGGCGTCGATGCCGAGGGAGGTGCCGCCCCAGTAGACGTGGGTGTGCAGGTCTATGAGGCCGGGCGAGACGACGAGGCCGGAGACGTCCTGGACGTCGGGGGCCTCGAGGCCGTCGCCGACGGCCTCGACCTTGCCGCCGGCGAAGGCGACGTCGGCGACGCGGTCGATCCCCTGGCTCGGGTCCATGACGCGCCCGCCGCGAAGCACCAGATCGGCCATGATCGCCCCTCCCTGTCGCCCGCGAGCGTCGCAGGGGGCGCGCGGGGAGGCAAGCGTCAGGGGATCAGCACCGCCGCGCCGGTGAGGCGGCCGTCGCGCAGGCGGGCGAGCGCGTCGTTCGCCTCGTCGAGCGGGAATTCGGTGGTCTCGACCTCGAGCGCGGCGGTGTCGACCTGCTCGAAGAAGCTGCGGGCGTCCTCGCGCGTCAGGTTGGCGACGGATTCGACGCGGCGCTCGCCCCAGAGGATCGAATAGGGGAAGGCCGGGATCTCGCTCATGTGGATGCCGCCGCAGACGACGCGGCCGCCCTTGCGGACGGCGCGGAGGGCGGCGGGGACGAGATCGCCGACGGGCGCGAAGAGGATGGCGGCGTCGAGGGGCGCGTCCGGGGCCTCGTCCGAGCCGCGGGCGGTGGCGCAGCCGAGGCGGCGGGCGAAGTCGGCGGCGGCCGCGTCGCCGGGGCGGACGAAGGCGTGGACCTCGCGCCCCTCGCGGATCGCGGCCTGGGCCAGAAGATGCGCCGCCGCGCCGAAGCCGTAGAGGCCGAGGCGCTGCGCGTCGCCCGCCTTGCGGTAGCTGCGCCAGCCGATCAGCCCGGCGCAGAGCAGGGGGGCCAGGGGGGCGGGGTCGGCGTCCTCGGGCAGGGGGACGAGGAAGGGCGCCTCCACCAGCATCGCCTCGGCGTAGCCGCCGTCGAGCGTCCAGCCGTGAAAGCCCGGGGCGTCGCAGAGATTCTCCCGCCCCTCGCGGCAGTGGCGGCAGTCGCCGCAGACGTGGCCGAGCCAGGGGGCGCCCATGCGCGCGCCCTTTTCGATGCCTTCGACGCCGTCGCCGAGGGCCTCGACGCGGCCGACGACCTCGTGGCCCGGGATCAGTGGGAGTTTCGGGCCGGGGAGTTCCCCATCGACG
>DATFKM010000386.1:0-7498 GCA_035268645.1 Paracoccaceae bacterium
CCTGCCGTCTCCCCGCTCCAGGCCTGGCTCACGATGTCGCCGGCCTGCATCCATTCGTTGCCGTGCGAGCCGTCGAAGGTGGCGATGAAGCTCGAGGTGTGGGTCGCGGGCGCGGTCATCAGCGCCTCGGCCCGGCCGATCACCGGCGTCTCCACCGCCGTGAGCCCGCTCAGTACAGTGCAGTCGACGAAGGCGACCTCCAGCACGCGGCGTCCGGCCACCGGCGTCGCGGCGGGATTGCATTGGTTGGCGGTCGAATCCTCCGGTCCTTCGGGGTCGAGGAGACCTGCGAGGATCTCGTGCCGATAGACCTGATGTCGCGTGGTCAGCGCCTCGTCGGGGAGCGGCTCGCCATGGGTCTGCCGCCAGTAGAGATCCAGCGCCTGCGGGTCGAGCGGCCCGCTGGCCCAGGCGCAGTCGCCGGTGTGGAAGCAGGCGTCATCGGGCAGGCCCATCGAATCGGAGACGACGTCGAACTCGGCGCCGTCGCAGGCGTAGAGGTCGCCGCTCAGCGTGTTCACGTCCGAGGAGACCGTCGCCAGACCGTGCAGATGCGCGACCGAATCGGCCCAGATGTCGAAGCGCGTGTTCAGCGCGCCGGAGACGTCGACACCGTCGCCGGCGCGCAGATCGATCCCTGCGGGGCACGCCGCCTGCGGCGCGTCGAGCGCGAGCAGGCAGGTCAGACGCTCGGCGCCGGTGAAGCTCGCGCAGGTGCCCGAGAGATCGTCGAGCACGTCGGTCACGAGGCCGTATTCCCCCGCCTGCCAGAACCCGTCGAGGTTCTTGTCTAGGCGCAGCTGCACCCCGGGCCGCCCGACCCGGTCCAGATCCTCCGGCCGCGCACAGACCGCGAGGATCGGGGCCCCGCACTCCGTCGTCTCCAGCGGCACGGCGACCGAGCGCGCGCCGATGTCGAAGGCGCCGCCGGTCGGCTCGGTCCCGCTCAGAAGGTTGAGCGCGGTCCAGCGCACGTCGCGCCGCGCCGAACGGACCACGATGGCGCGGGCCTCGACCGGGTCGGTCGTGACGAGCGAGGCGAAGCCGGCGGAGTCGAGGCCCGAGAGCCCGCCCTCCGGCGCCTCGCTGAGATAGACCGTCTCGGCGACCGCGAAGTCGCCCTCCCCGCCGGACCAGAGACCTGTCTGCGTGACGCCGGCCCGCTCCACGATCCATTCGGCGCGCATCAGGGCGTCCGGCCGCCCGTCCAGTTCCGCCGCGGCGGAGACGGCGAGCGAATCGAGCCAGGACTGCATGCGTTGGCGTTCCGAATAGGCGCGCCCCGCATCGACGGCGAGGCCGAGCACGGCCGCCACGCCCACGAAGAACAGCACCGTCATCACGGTGACCGCGCCCCGTCGCGCCCGGATCAGCGCGGCGATTCGGCGTCGGATCGTCAGCATGACGTGGCCTCCCACTTGATGTCCCCCGCGCTCGTGCCGAGCACGCTGGTCTCGACCGCCGGCTGTTCGCTCGGGCCGAAGTAGAGCAGTCCGCCGAGGTTCAGGTCGTGCTGGCGCAGCGTCACCGTGATCAGCGGCGACACCGGCTCGCCGACATGGCCGAAGCCGCTGTCGCTGTAGGTCACCTCGAGTCCCGACAGCCGCACGCCCGCCCCCGTCGCCTCCGCCAGAAGCGCGCGCATCCCGCGCGCGTCGCAGCCGGGCGAGACCGTCCCGTCGGGCTCGACGCGGCAGGTCCAGGCGCCGGGCATCGGGGCGCAGGGGCTCGGGCTGTTGAGGCAGGCCCGGGCGTCCCGGCGCATCGGCTCGGTCGCGAAGGCCGAGGTGTCGAGGGCGCGGGTGCGCCCGCCCTCGGCGTCGCGCAGCGCGGCGCAATGCGCGATCGGCTGCGTCGCCGCGAGGCGGGCAGCCCGCTCCGCCGCGTCGGCGGCGGACATCAGGAAGAACTGCGACAGTCCGACATGCACGACGTAGACGAAGATCCCGACGAAGGGGGCGAAGACCATCACGAAGTCGACCGTCGCCCCGCCCGAGCGGGCCGCGAGCGCGCGGCGAAGCGCGCGGCGCGCCCCCCTGAGGCGCACGATCGGCCCCTTCATGATCCGTGCAGCCGGTTCTGGACCGAGACGACGCGGAATTCGCCGCCGCCCGGTCGGTCGTCGAGATAGGCGAGGAAGCGTCCCGGCGCGCCCGCCGCGCCCCAGACCGTCACCACCTGCCGCGCCCGGCCCAGCGCCGGCTCCGAGCCCGGGATCGTCGCGACCTCGAAGCAGAACGCGCCCTCGAGCGCGCAGGCGGCCCCGCCCGGCGCCAGCCCGCCGGGCAAGGGCGCGGGCGCCAGCCCGAATCGCGCCAGCCGTGCGGCGTAGAGCGTGGAGATCCGGTCCGCGGCGGCGGCGCGCGGCGTCCCGTCCTCCGTCAGCGGCGCGACGGCGAGCATCCTCGCCGCCTCCCGCACCGCCCCGTCCACGCGCATCTGCGTTCGTATGCCGGAGCCGAGATCGGTGGCCGCCACGGCGACCGTGAGAAAGAGGACCGCGCCGAGAGAGAACTCGACGGCCGCGGACCCCGAGGAATCGGCCAGAGAGCGGAACATGGGTTCCATCCGCCTGCGCTAAGGGTGCAATCGCGTGCAGCTTCAAACAAAACCGTTCATAAACGGTTCACAAGCTGTATGCAAACGATTCGCCCTGCAGGCCGGCGCTTCGCCTTTCTCCGCCTCGGCGGAGACCGGACGGCCTCACTCCAGCTGGGACTCCGCCCAGACCCGCCGCCGTCGCTCCCCACCCATCGCCCTGTCGGCGAAGGCGAGGGGGCCGCCCTCGAGCCGGTCCAACTCCTCGAACGCCGCCTCCAGATAGTCGGCGGAGACCCGGAACAACGCAGCATGGGCCAGTTCCGGCACCATCGCCGCCAGATCCGGATCCGGCCGCCACCGACCGTTGGTGGCGAGGTAGTCGGCCTCGATCGTCTCCGCGTCCGCGCCGAGCGCATGCAGGATCAGCGCCGCCGCGAAGCCGGTGCGGTCCTTGCCCGCGGTGCAGTGGAACAGCAGCGGCGCGCCCTCGGCCTCGGCCAGCAGGCGGAGGAACCGCGCGAAGGTCTCCGCGTTCACCCGCACGAAGTCGCGATAGGTCTCCTGCATCGCGGCGGAGATCGCCTCCGGCGCCGGATCGGGCTTCGAAAGCACGTCCATCAGCCGCGCCGCCGCCGTCGGCTCGATCGAGAGGTGCAGCCGCCGCCCCGGCAGCGTCGCCGGCCGCGCCGCCGCCTCGTCCCGTCCCCGGAAGTCCACGACATGCGCGAGGCCGATCGGCTCCAGCGCCGCCGCCTCCTCCGCCGTCAGCCCGTGCAGCGCCGGCCCGCGGAAGAACCGCCCCGCGCGCACGGCCCGGCCCTCGCCGGCCGGCAGGCCGCCGAGTTCTCGGAAATTCGGACGGGTCGGCAGAAGCGGCTCGCGGCGCACGGAAATCTCGGTCATGGGGCGAATCCTACCGGCGAGCGACGCCCCGCGCCAGACGTTCCCGGCGCCTGCGACGCGGTGACGGGCCCGCAGGCCCCCCACCGCGCCGCCGCGCGGATCAGACGTCCGTCTCGGTGACGAACTTGGTGCGCAGGAACGCCTCGATCCCCTCGATGCCGCCCTCCGAGCCGTAGCCCGACTCGTCGACGCCGCCGAACGGCGTCTCGGGCGTCGAGACCATCACCGAGTTCACGGCCAGCAGCCCCGAATCGATGTTCTCCGCCAGCGCGTTCGCCGTCTTGCCGGAGGAGGTGAAGGCGTAGGCGGCGAGGCCGAAGGTCAGCCGGTTCGCCTCCTCGATCATGTCGTCGACGGTCTTGACCGGCATCATCGGCGCGAGCGGGCCGAACGGCTCCTCGTTCATGATCTTCGCGTCGCGCGGCACGTCGGTCATCACCGTCGGCGCCCAGAAGGTGCCGAGGTTGCCGATGCGCTCGCCGCCGGTGCGGATCTTGGCGCCGTGATCGGCGGCGTCCTTGACGAACGCCTCCATGACGCCGAGGCGCCGGTCCGCGATCAGCGGGCCCATCTGCACCCCGTCCTCGAGGCCGTTGCCGATCTTCATCGCCTCGGCCTCCTTCACGAACGCGTCGGCGAAGCGGTCGTAGGCGTTCTCCTGCACCAGGAACCGGGTCGGCGAGATGCAGACCTGCCCGGCGTTGCGGAACTTGTGCCCGGCCGCGATCTTCGCCGCCTTCTCGATGTCGGCGTCGTCGAACACCATCACCGGGGCGTGACCGCCGAGCTCCATCGTGCAGCGCTTCAGCGTGTCGGCCGCCAGCTTCTGCAGATGCTTGCCGACGGGGACCGAGCCGGTGAACGAGAGCTTCTTGGGGATCGGCGAGGCGAGCAGATGCTCGGACACCTCGTGCGGCACGCCGAACACGATCTGCAGCACGCCCTCCGGCAGGCCGGCGTCCTGCAGGGCGCGGCCGATGGCGACGGCGGTGGCCGGCGTCTCCTCGGAGGGCTTGATGATCAGCGAGCAGCCGGCGCCGAGCGCGCCCGCCACCTTGCGCATCACGTTCACCGCCGGGAAGTTCCAGGCGACGAAGGCGAGGGCGGGGCCGACCGGCTCCTTGCGCACGATCTGCTTCATGCCGGGGACGCGGGCGGGGACCATGCGCCCGTAGACGCGCTTGCCCTCCTCGCCGTACCAGCGCAGCACGTCGATGGCGAAGCCGAGCTCCATCTTCGCCTCGCCCACGGGCTTGCCCATCTCCCGCGTCAGGTCGCGCGCGATGGCGTCGGCGCGGTCCTCCAGCAGGCGCGCGGCCTGCTCCATGATCTTCTGGCGCTGGATCGGCGGCGTCTTGCGCCAGGTCTCGAAGCCCTTGGCGCTGGCCTGCAGCGCCTCGTCGAGATCGGCGGCGGAGGCGTGGGGCACCTCGGCCAGCGTCTCGCCGGTCGCCGGCTCGAGCACCGGCTCGGACTTGCCGGTGGAGCCTTGGCGCCAGCGGCCGTCGATCAGCAGCTCGAGGGTCTGGTAGTCGGACATCGTGGTCTCCTTGTCAGGCGGCGTCGGCGCGGATCATCTCGGCGGCCTTCTCGGCCACCATCATGGTCGGCGCGTTGATGTTGGCGGCGGGGACCTCGGGCATCACCGAGGCGTCGGCGACGCGCAGGCCCTCCACCCCGCGGACCCGCAGGCGCGGGTCCACCGGCGCGGCCTCGTCCGATCCCATGCGCGCCGTGCCGCAGGGATGATAGACGGTCGAGGCCGTGCGCCTCACGGCGTCGAGGATGTCGGCGTCCGAGTCCACCCCCGGCCCGGGCGAGACCTCGGCGTCGAGGAGGTCCGCGAAGGGGCTTCGAGCGTGAAACTCGCGCAGCATCCGGACGCCTTCGACGATGGTGGCGCGGTCGCGCTCGGTCGCGAGGTAGTTGGGCCGGATCCGCGGATCGGCGCGCGGATCGTCCGAGACCACGTCGATCCGGCCGGTCGAGTCCGGATGGCACTGCCAGACGACCGAGGTGAAGCCGGAGAACGGATGCGCCGGCTTTCCGGGACTGTCGGTCGAGAACGGCATGCCCATGAACTGGACGTCCGGCCAGTCCCCCGGCGCGTGCTTCGTCCGCGCGGCGGCCCCGATCTGCCCCGCGCCGATGGTCAGCGGCCCCTTGGCGAACAGCGCCCAGTCGAGCGCCGCCTTCGCCATCCAGAGCGGATCGCGCATCTGAAGGTTCAGGCTGCGCCGGTCCTTCATCCGCAGCACCAGCCGCATCTGATAATGATCCTGCAGGTTGCCGCCGATCTCCGGCCGGTCGGCCACCACCTCGATCCCGGCCTTGCGCAGCGTCTCCGCCGGACCGAGACCCGAGAGCTGCAGGAGCTGCGGCGTCTGCAGCGCGCCGGCGCAGAGGATCACCTCCCGCGCCGCATGGGCCTTGCGCGTCGCGGGCCCCTCGAGCCACTCGACGCCCCGCGCCCGCCCGTTCTCCAGGATCACGCGCCGCGCCAGCGCCCCCGTCATCACGTCGAGATTGGGACGATGCCGCGCCGGCCCGAGGAAGGCCCGCGCCGACGACATCCGCCAGCGCCCGTGGATCGAGAGCTCCGAGCGCCCGACCGCCGGCCCGTCCTCCGCCGCCAGATCGTCGGTGAACGGCAGGCCCCAGCTCTCCGCGGCCCGCATCCAGGCCTCGGCCAGCGGGTTGCGGTCCCTGAGCGCCGAGGTCTTGAGCATCCCGTGCGCGCCCCTGCGCTGGCTCGGCGGGCCCGGCGCGGCCTCGACCTTGCGAAACAGCCGCGTCGCCTCCTCGGCGCTCCAGCCGGTCGCGCCGCGCTCGCCCCAGCGGTCGTAGACGCGGCTGTCGCCCCGGATCCAGATCAGCCCGTTGATGGCCGAGGAGCCGCCGACGATCCGTCCCCGCGGCCACTTGATGCGCCGGCCGGCGGTGCCCTCCTCCGCCTCCGTCTCGAAGGTGCGCGAGGTGCGCGGATCGAACATGGTGCGGTAGTAGCCGACCGGCAGACGCAGCAGGAAGGTGTTCGCCTCGCCCCCCGCCTCCAGCAGCAGCACCTTCGTGCCCGGATCGGCCGAGAGCCGCTCGGCGATCAGGCAGCCGGAGGAGCCGGCGCCGACGATGACGTAGTCGTATTCCGGGGTCATCCGCAGACGGTCCCGCCGTCGACGTTGATGAGCTGGCCGGAGATGTAGCTGGCGTCGGGCGAGAGCAGGAACGCGATCACGCCCGCCACCTCCTCCGGCTGCCCGAAGCGTCCCATCGGCGTCGCCGCGAGCGCCTGCTCGCCCCGCTCCGCGATGACCTGCGCCGGCATCGCGGTCTCGATGATCCCGGGCGCGATCGCGTTGGTGAGGATCCCGCGCCCCGACCACCCGCGCGAGAGCGAGCGCGTCAGCCCGACCAGCGCGCCCTTGGCCATGGAATAGCCGACATGGTCGGGCGAGCCGCGGTTGAAGGCCAGCGAGGATATGAGAACGATCCGCGAACTCCCCTCCCCCGTGTCGCCCAGCGGCATCCAAGGCAGCACCGCCGCCACCATGTCGTAGGCGTTGACGGCGTTGGCCTGGAGGGTCCGGTCGTGGATCTCGCGCGCGCCCGGCTCGAAGGCGTGGGGCACGAAGATCCCGGCGAGGTGCACCAGCGCCCGGATCGGCCGGTCGCCCTCCGGCAACGCCGCGCGGCAGGCCTCGGGAGAGTCGATGGCCGAGACCGCGTGGCTGGCGCCGTGCTCGGCCGCGAGATCGGCGACCGAGGGATCCGGGTCGATCAGGTGAAGGTCCCAACCGTCGCGGGCGAGGCGGGGCAGGGTCGCGCGGCCTATGCCGCCGGCGGCCCCCGTGATCACGGCGAGCGATCGGGTCATGTGTCCTCCCCTTTTTTGCGGGGAGCATCCGGGGGCGGCCGCCCCGTGTCAATCGCTCCCGGCGGCCGTCCCCGCTCGGCCGCCGAAACCGAGGCGAGGGGGCGCCCGTTCGATGGACGTCCGCCTCAGGCGGCGCGGGATGGCGGAACACCGGGCCTCGGTCGCCCGGCTCGGCTCGCG